>JAFNVH010000057.1 GCA_017379895.1 Rikenellaceae bacterium
CGTCAGGGCGCTGATGCTGAGGTTTCGATGACTATGAACTCGGAGGGTATGCAGAAGTGGGCACAGCTGACCGGTCAGAACATCGGTCGCGCTATCGCAATCGCTTTGGATGGTTACATCTACTCGGCTCCCAACGTATTGTCGGCTATCGACGGCGGTCAGTCGCGTATTACTGGTAACTTCACCATCAACGAGGCAAAGGACTTGGCTAACGTATTGAAGTCGGGTAAGGTTCGTGCTCCGTCGCGCATTATCCAGGATACCGTTGTTGGTCCTTCGCTGGGTCAGGAGTCGATCAACGCAGGTATCTTCTCGTTCATCATCGCATTCGTACTGGTACTCATCTACATGGGCGTATTCTACAGCACTGGTGGTTGGATCTCGTGCGTTGCACTGATCACCAACTTGTTCCTGCTGATGGGCGTATTGGTATCGTTCGGCGCAGTTCTGACTCTGCCCGGTATCGCAGGTATCGTGTTGACTATGGGTATGGCTGTCGATGCTAACGTAATTATCTACGAGCGTATCAAGGAGGAGCTCCGCGCAGGTAAGGGTTTGGCAATGGCAGTTAAGGATGGTTATAGCAACGCTTACTCGGCAATCGTTGACGGTCAGTTGACCACTATGATCACCGGTATCGTATTGTTCATCTTCGGTAACGGTCCTGTTCAGGGCTTCGCTACTACTCTGATCATCGGTATCATCACTTCGGTATTTACTTCGATCTTCATTACCCGTTTGATTATTGACGCATGTGTTAATAAGGGTAAGAACGTTAAGTTCTCGTACAAGTGGTCGGAGAATATGTTGACTAATACCAACTTCGATTTCATTGGCAAGCGCAAGATTGCTTACATTGTTTCGGGCACTATGCTGGTTCTGTCGATTGCATCGTTCGCAATTCGCGGTTTCAATATGGGCGTTGAGTTCACTGGTGGTCGTGCTTACGTAGTTCGTTTCGACCAGAATGTATCGGCAGATGATGTTCGTTCGGCATTGGAGAATGCCTTCCCTGGTGACGCAAGCAGCGTCAGCTTGGAGGTTAAGCAGTATGGTGACGAGAACCAGATGCGTATCGTAACCCAGTACAAGTTCGACGATACTTCGGAGGAGGCTACCGCTGAGGTTGATCAGTTGCTCTATGATAACTTGAAGGGTCTTTACTCGTACGATATCACTCTCGAGGGCTTCACCAGCACTCAGAACGACCAGAACGGTATCATCTCGGCTGACAAGATCGGTCCTTCGATCGCACGCGATATGACTCGTTCGGCAATTATGGCGGTTATCTTCTCGCTGATTGCAATCGCACTGTACATTATCTTGCGATTCAAGAAGTGGCAGTGGGGTATGGGTGCCGTTGTTTCGTTGACTCACAACGCACTGCTCGTGATGGGCCTGTTCTCGTTGTTGTACGGTCTGCTGCCCTTCGCATTGGAGGTTAACCAGTCGTTCATCGCAGCGATCCTGACCATCATCGGTTACTCGATCAACGATACCGTGGTTATCTTCGACCGTATTCGTGAGTATCAGGTACTCTATCCGAAGCGCACGATCGGTGAGAACATCAACAAGGCAATCAACTCGACTTTGTCGCGTACGTTGAATACTTCGGGTACTACGTTCGTAACTCTGTTGGCGATCTTCTTGTTCGGTGGTGAGACCATCCGTGGTTTCGTCTTCGCTCTGATGTTCGGTATCATCGTAGGTACCTACTCGTCGGTATTCGTTGCAACTCCCGTTGCTTACGAAATGATGACTAAAGGTAAGGAGAAGAAGAATTAATCACCCGAAAGGGATAATTCGATAAAAGAAGGCCCGCAAATGGTTGCGGGTCTTCTTTTTTTTGTGTAGTTTTGCGGAATAATCGAGGAAAACAAATGGGATTCATTCACATAGGCATAGTCGATATAATCGATATCTTTCTGGTAGCGATGATGCTCTACTACCTCTACCGCGTAACGAGAGGTACGAATGCATTTAGTATCATATTGGGAGTAGCGATGCTCTATCTGATGTACGTGGTTGTTCGTGCGCTCAATATGGAGCTTCTTTCGGGCATTTTAGGACAGTTTATCGGTGTGGGTATCATTGCGGTCGTGGTGATTTTCCAGCCCGAAATTCGCCGTTTTTTACAGATGCTCGGCTTGCAGCAGAATCAGCGCATATCGCGTCTGTTCAGTGGTGACAATAGCGAAGATGATCTCGATGTAGATTCGTTGGTCAAGGCGTGCATTGATATGTCAGAAACCAAGACGGGTGCTTTGATCGTGTTGCAACAGACGAGCGATCTGAGCTTGATGGCTGAGGGTGGTATCGCGGTGGACGCTAAGGTGTCGCCGTCGCTGTTGGAGAACCTCTTTTTCAAGAATTCTCCGCTGCACGATGGTGCGATCATCATCAATCGCAATCGCGTGGTTGCAGCGCGTTGTATCCTGCCTTCGACGCAGTCGCAGGTACCCAAGTCGTATGGTACACGTCATCGCGCGGCGCTGGGTATGAGCGAGGTTTCGGACGCGATTATTTTGGTCGTATCGGAGGAGACGGGCGCACTATCGATCGCGCAGGGTGGTGTCATTCAGCGCAATATAGAGCCCGATAAGTTTAAATCGGTACTTGTTCGCCGCTTGAATATGAATGTCGAGCGTAGCCGCATCACCGATCGTTTCTTCCGCCGTTTCAAGCGCAATCAAGAGCAGGTAAAATAGCTCGAAAATATATCGCAATAAAAAATCCCGCTTCCGAGATGGAGCGGGATTTTTTTTGTGTCGCAATCGGCTTTTGCCGACCGATCGATTAGTGGCAGCAGCCGTCATTGCAGCCGCAATCGTCGCCGCAGCTATCGTGCTCGCAACCGCAGCCGCAACCACCCTTCGGAGCCAGATCCTCGGGCTGTACGTCGCGTACGCCAACAACCTTAACCTCGAAGTTGAGGGTCTTGCCAGCCATCGGGTGGTTGAAGTCCATCTTCACGGTATCCTCACCAACCTCGCGGATAGTACCGAGCATACGGTTGCCCTGGTTGTCACTCATAGGCACCTGGTTGCCAACGAAGAGCATCTCGTCAGCGATCTTGCCGTCGATCATAAATATGTTTTTGGGCAGATCAACGATAGCCTCAGCGATCACCTCGCCGTAACCATCTTTTGCTTCGAGTGTGAAAGCCACCTCGTCGCCAACCTCCTTACCGAGAATAGCCTCTTCGAATTTGGGGAGCAACATACCCGTGCCGAAGATAAATTCGAGGGGGTGTTCGGGGTGCGACTGGTCAGCGATCTGGCCGTCAACTGTAAGTTTGTAATCTACCGATACAAATTTGTTCTGTTCTACTTTCATTGTGTTAAATGCTTGTTTATTAAATGTTTGTATAATTTGCTATTGTTCTGTTACAACTCCTTGCAGGTGCAAACCAAGTTGCGGTCGCCGAAACCGTTGTCGATCTTCGAAACGTAGGGGAAGAACTTACTCTGCTTAACCCACTCGAGCGGGAATACTGCCTGCTCGCGGGTGTAGGGATGCGACCACTCGCCCGCCAGCTCACTTGCTGTGTGGGGAGCATTGACGATCGGGTTGTCGGTGGTGTTGCCACTCTCTGCCACAGCCTCGCACTCACGCTTGATAGAGATCATAGCCTCGATAAAACGATCCATCTCGGCCTTAGGCTCACTCTCCGTAGGCTCGATCATAAACGTATCGTGTACAGGGAACGAGAGGGTAGGAGCGTGGAAACCGTAGTCCATCAAACGGCGCGCCATATCGCCCGTATCAACGCCATAGAGTTTCTTGAACTCGTGCAGATCGAGGATCATTTCGTGACCTACGCGGCCGTTCTCGCCTGTATAGTATGTGCGGAACTCCTTCGACAGAGCTGCCGACATATAGTTTGCATTGACAATTGCCATTTCGGTAGCCTCGCGCAGACCGCTCTCGCCGAGCATCTTGATGTAGCCGTAGGTGATAGGCAACAACATTGCGCTACCCCAGGGCGACGACGAAACTGCCGTAATGCCCTCTTCGCCACCGGTCTCAACCAGCGAGTGCGAGGGGAGGAACTTAGCCAGATGTGCAGCCACGCAGATCGGACCAACACCGGGACCACCACCACCGTGAGGCATTGCGAAGGTCTTGTGGAGGTTCAAGTGGCAGACGTCAGCGCCGATATAACCAGGATTGGTCAAACCTACCTGAGCATTCATATTTGCACCGTCCATATATACCTGTCCACCTGCGTCGTGCACTGCGTCAACGATCTCGCGGATGCGGCTCTCAAACACACCGTGAGTCGAGGGATAGGTCACCATCAGACCACACAACTCGCTGCTATACTGCTCGGCCTTAGCCTTCAAATCCTCGACGTCGATATTACCGTTTGCATCGCACGCTACGGTCACGATTTTCATGCCAGCCATTGCAGCTGATGCGGGGTTGGTACCGTGAGCCGATGCGGGAATCAGCACGATGTTACGGTAGCCCTGACCGCGGCTCTGGTGGTATGCGCGGATCACCATCAGACCTGCATACTCACCTGCAGCACCCGAGTTGGGCTGCAATGAGCAAGCCGCAAAACCTGTAATGGTAGCCAGATCCTGCTCCAAATCATCGATCAACATCTTGTAACCCTCGACCTGATCAGCGGGAGTGAAGGGGTGTACATCGGCGAAACCTGCCAGGCTGAGGGGCTGCATAATAGCCGCAGCGTTCAGCTTCATCGTACACGAACCGAGCGAGATCATACTGTCGGCCAGCGAGATATCGCGGTGCTCCAAGCGCTTGATGTAGCGCATCAGGTCGCTCTCGTTGCGGTACTTATTGAACACAGGCTCAGTCAGAATCGCGCTCTCGCGTACCAACTCAGCGGGGTAGTAAGCCTTGCTTGCAGCCTTCACCGTCTTGGGAGCTTTGCGACCCTTAGCCAGAGCGAAGATCTCGACGATGGTTGCGATCTCCTCGTCGGTTGTAACCTCGTCGAAGCTCATACGCACGCCACCCGAAGCGGGGTAGAAGAAGTTGATGCCGCGCTCCAACGCCAGCGACTGCACTACGGCAGCGTCAACGTCGGTAACCTCGATTGTATCGAAGAACGAGCGGTGCAACAGCGTGCAACCCAGAGCCTCGACAGCCTCAGCAACGGTTGCAGCAGCCGAATGGATATGCTCGGCAATGCGACGCAGACCCTCTGCACCGTGATAAACTGCATAGAAACCAACCATCGAAGCCATCAGTGCCGATGCGGTACAGATGTTCGATGTAGCGCGCTCGCGCTTGATGTGCTGCTCACGCATCTGCAGAGCCATACGCAGAGCCTTGTTACCCAGACGATCGACACTCACGCCGATGATTCGACCCGGCATATTGCGCTTAAACTCCTCGCGTGTAGCCATATAACCTGCGCTCGGGCCACCGAATCCCATCGGGGTGCCCATACGCTGCGTGCCACCTACTGCGATATCTGCGCCCCACTCAGCGGGAGCCTTCAACAGCACGAGCGAGAGCAGATCGCTCACCGCCGTTACCAATGCACCGGCCTCGTGAGCCTTCGCTGCAAAGCCTTCATAGTTGCATACCTCACCGTCAGCGGCGGGATACTGAACGATAGCACCGAACTCACGACCCGTGAACTCATACTCGGCGAAGTTGTCACAGATGATTTCGATTCCGAACGGTTCGCTACGAGTCAGCAGTACGTCCATTGTCTGCGGGAAGAGTTTCTCGTCAACGAACAGCGCGTTGCGACCCTGCTTTACAGCCTCGCGTGAGCGCAGTGCGAACATCATTAACATCGCCTCAGCCGTAGCGGTAGCCTCGTCCAGAAGCGAGCAGTTACCGATCTGCATACCCGTAAGCGAGATGATTGCGGTCTGATAGTTGAGCAGTGCCTCCAAACGACCCTGCGAGATCTCAGCCTGATAGGGGGTGTATGAGGTGTACCACGCGGGGTTCTCGAATACGTTACGCGAGATTACAGCGGGCACAGCGGCGGGGTAGTAACCCATACCGATGAACGAACGCAGGGGGCGGTTACGCTCCGCGAGCGAACGAATGAGTTGTGCAAATTGGAACTCGCTCAGACCCTCTTTGGGTAGTGCGAGGGGCTTGCGCAGACGGATCGACTGCGGAATAACCTGCGAGATCAGCTCTTCGCGGCTTTCGACGCCGATCACTTCGAGCATCTCTTTGAGTTGTGCTGCATCGGGACCGATGTGGCGCGATGCGAATCTATCAAATGACATAGATATTTTGTATTTATAAGTTTATTCAAACACGTAACAAAGTACGATACAAAATTACCTAATTTTTTCGGTTTGTATCGTACTTTGTCGAAAATCTTTATGCCTTGCGCGCTATTTTACTAAATTTGCCACGTAGGTTTTGGCTCTTCGCCTTGTTGGAGTTGCAGCCAGAACTTGCGCAGGCGCTCCATTTGGGTACGGAATATCTCTTTGTCCATCATAATTGCGTATGAGTTGAGCGCCGAGTAGAGGTAATCCAACGTGACTTTGGCATATTCGGTTTTTATGCCCTCCTTTTCTGCCTTTTCGGTAATCAGTGCCTGCTGAACTTCGATCAATGTTTCGACCAAATCGAACACTCTGGGGCGATATCCCGGGTGCAGGATCGACTGCGTTACAAATCGATCGTACATCAGATTTTTGATCGCCAACTCTTCGGTGTTGAGCAGGAACTCGACGAGAGTAAGATTGGCATCATTGCGCATAGCTTCGTTCACGTCAATGAGCGACTGATAGTAAAAGCGAATGGTTTCGATGACCATCTGGTCGCGCCCCTCGAACATCTCGTAGATGAACGAAGAGCTGATACCCGATTCGACGATCAGATAACGCATCGAAGTCTTGTCTAAACCGTGTTTGGCAAATGTGTTCAGGAAGCTGGTAAGTAGCTCCTTGCGACGTAAATTTCTGTCAACGGTCATAACGTTTTTTAGGTTTTTAGGTGGTTAGGTTTATTGTTTTTTAGGTTGTTTCTCTCAGGTTGTTAGTATTTGAAGCTGCTGCCGCCGATAAATTCGCGCAGGATCGACGTGGGCGGTATCTCCGCAGGGTCGATCGGCTGGAAGTTATCGAGGAATTTGAGCAGTCGTTTCGCTTCGGTATATTCGGGCACGGTATTAGGCACCTCGCGCAGTTTCGGCTCGATAAATTGGCGCAGTACGGCAATTTCGTAGAAGAGCGAGCTGTTGAACATCACATCGGCATTCTCCTGATAGGGGAAGATGTGCTTATCCTCGCCACGACGCACGCTCTGCCAGCGACGAATGGTCGATTCGGCATTGGCACCACGCGAGTAGTAGTCGCGTGTGATACGGCGAATCAGTCGGTTGTCGGTGGTTGCGATGCGTGACATGTTGTCCATCGAAATAGAGGTCAGCGCCGAGATATATACCTTAAATTTCATTCGGTCTTCAACTCCTGCGGTCAGTTGCGGGTTGAGACCGTGAATACCCTCGATGACGAGCACAGAACGTTCGTCAAGCTGCAACGGTTTCTCGTGCCACTCACGCAGACCGGTGATGAAATTGAATTTCGGCACCTGTACGCTCTCGCCACCAAGCAGACGGTTGAGCTGGTCGTTGAACAGCGCGATGTCGATCGCCTCTAACGCCTCGAAATCGTAGTCGCCATTCTCGTCGCGCGGGGTGTCCTCGCGGTTTACGAAGTAGTCATCGAGCGAGATCGTCACGGGGTGCAGACCGAGAATACGCAACTGAATACCAAGTCGTTGTGCAAATGTGGTCTTGCCACTCGACGAAGGACCCGAGATAAGCACGATACGTGCTCCACGCGAGATATTTGCATCATAGATCGAGTCTGCAATGGCACCCAATTTCTTCTCGTGGAAGGCTTCTGCTACCTTAATCAGGTCGCTGCTTTCGCCAGCCAGAACCTTCTCGTTGAGCGAGCCGATGTTCTGCACACCCATCACCTCGACCCACTCTTTGTACTCCTTGAAGATGTCGAACATCTTGTCCTGCGGAACGATGTTCTCTAGCTGCGAGGGGTTGGTGCGCTGGGGCACTGCTAAGTGCAGACCATTGTAGTAGCGACGTATGTCGAACAGATGAATGTAGCTTGTTGAGGGTGCCAGCGCGCCATAGAAATAACCCGCCATATCGGCCATACGATAGACGTCGGCATAGAGTCGCGGGCGTGTGCGCAATAGCCCTATCTTATCATCGAAACCGAGTTTCGAGTAGATGTCCTCAACCTCCGAGGCGAACAGACGCTCGCGCACGATAGGAATATCGGCAGCGATAATCTCGTCCATACGCTGTTTGATCTGGTCGATCTGCTCGTCCGAGAGCTCGTCGTGGTTGTCGATTTCGCAATAGAAACCCTTCGAAACCGAGTGTCGGATCGAGAAAGTCGCATCGGGATATAGGTCGTGCACGGCCTTGTGCATAATGAAGAAGAGCGTGCGCTGATAGACACGAATACCCTCGAAGTGCGTGATGTCGATAAAACGTACCGAAACGGGCTTGTATATCTTGTAATCCAGCTCTTTGATGCGGTTGTTGACGTATGCAGCTAGGAAGGGTTGGGGATTGCGCAATGCGAGGATATTGGTTACCTCGTACAGCGATGTTCCCATATTAACGGATAGCTCTGCTCCGTTATTTTCGCATATAATTTTGACAACAGGCATCATAAGGAAATAGTTTAGTCTGCTACAAATTTGCAAAATAAATTCCACTTATGCTAATATTTCACGAAAAAAATGTAACTTTGACGAGCAGAAACGTACTTTTTTCATATAAAAACGACCTAATTAGTTATGAAACGATCATTTTTAACTTTTGTTGCATTTACCCTTTTGCTCCTCGTTGCGTCGTGTTCGCCGAAGCCTGCGCGTCGTGTTGTGATCCTCTCGACCAACGATATTCACGGTGCAATTCAGCAATTTCCGCGCTTGGCTACGGCCATTGCCGAGTGCCGCGATACGGTAGAGGTTATATTGGCTGATGCGGGCGACCGCTGGACGGGTAATGCCTATGTAGATAAAGCCGAGCAGAAGTGCCTGCCCGTTATCGAACTGATGAACCGTGTGGGTTACGACGTGGCTACGCTCGGTAATCACGAATTTGACTATGGTCAGGAGTTGCTCCGCGAGCGTATTTCGCAGGCCGATTTCCAGATCGTCTGCGCCAATATGGAGTCGTGTGGCTCGGAGCTGACCGTACCCGCTACGACAATCATCGAGCGTGGCGGTATCAAGTTCGGTTTTGTGGGTCTTATCACCAACTTTGCCGATGGTTATCCTGATGGTCAGAAGTCCAATTTCGATGGTCTGAAATTCTATTCGCCCTTCGAGAAGGCGGTCGAGATGCAGTCGCTCAAAGAGCAGTGCGACGTGCTGGTGCTGATCTCGCATCTGGGCGATGATATGGATCGCGTGCTGACGGTCGATGCTACCGAATTCGATATGATCGTCGGCGGTCATACCCACGCCATTATGCCTGAGGGCCTGGACTATAACGAAACTCTCATCACCCAGACGGGCAAGAGCTTGAAGAACCTCGGCGTTACGGTTGTCGAGATGCAGGGCAACAAGATTACCCGTCTCGAAAATCGCCTTGTGGCGCTGGCTGACTATGCCGAAGACGAGGAGATGAAGGCGGCTGTTGAGGTCTACTATAAGGATCCCTATCTGAGCGCTCCGATCGGCTCGTCGAAGATCCAGCTGTCGAAGGTCGGTTTGGCTAACTTTATGGCTGAGGCAATCACAAAGCGCTCGAAGTCGGACGTTGGTCTTTATCACTTTGGCGGCGTGCGTATTGACTCGTTGCGCAAGGACGGTATCAGCATTGGTGATATCTTTACTTTGGAGCCGTTTAGCAGCACGATCTACACAGCACAGATGACCACTGAGCAGATTCGCGGAATGATCATCAATAAGTTCAACGACTCGGTCAATCCGAAGGAGTCGCACCGCCCCGATATCAACCCCTATGGCACAAGCTACACGATCGTAACTGATGCTGAGGGCGAGGCGATTGACGTTCAGTTCTCAACGCTCAAAGAGGGTCGCACCTACAAGGTTGCTATGGGCGATTATATGTATAAGAACTACAATTTCGATAAGAGCGGTGCGCACGAGGCTACGAATATTCTCGTGACTGAGGTGCTGCTTGATGAGTTGCGCCACCACTCTCCTCTGAAATACACCAACGAGGAGCGAATC
>JAFNVH010000004.1 GCA_017379895.1 Rikenellaceae bacterium
AAACAACCCGAAATACTCATCACCAGCTTCTTGCCGATTGACGAATTGCAGAGAAAATTACTCATAGATTAAAAAAACTTTTATATTTGTGAATTAATTTTTGGTTCGATCTACTGTTTACACTGTCGGTCGTTGCCGCCAATATAGTTAAATTTCAAAGTACAAATATAAGAATTGTTTGTCGAATAACAACCTTTTCGAGCTTTAATTTTACGTTATGGAGAGGACTTTTCTCACAAAATCGGAGTTACGTCGCGCGATTCGTGCCAATATTCGTTCACTTTCGGCCGATGAGCGCGCTGAAGCTGCTCGATTGATCGTGGCAGAGATCGAGAGTGACCCTCGTTTTGCAGCGGCTCGGACCGTCGCGGCGTTTATGCCTTTGGGCGATGAGCCGCCCCTGCGCGAGGCTGTCGAGCGATGGGCGCAATCGAAGCGTATGGTGGTGCCGAAGATCGAGGGGGATGAGATGCATTTCTGCGATTTTCGTGCCGATGAGATGGCATCGGGAGCCTTCGGAATTGCCGAGCCGCAGACTACTGCAACCTGCCCGCCCGAGCAGATTGAGGTGATGATCGTACCTGCTGTGGGATTGACTCGCCAAGGCGCACGAATGGGGCGCGGTCGAGGTTACTACGATCGCTATTTAGGCCAGCATAATGCAGCCTCGATATATAAAATAAGTACGTGTTTTGCTTGTCAGCTGGTCGAGGAACTTCCGACCGAGCCGCACGACGTGGTGATGGACCGCGTGGTGGCGCACTAAGGACGGTAGATCAGTGCCACAGCCTCGGCTGCAACACCCTCTTCACGACCCGTGAATCCGAGCTTCTCGGTGGTAGTTGCCTTGACCGACACCTGATCCAGCTCAACCTCCATCGCTGTAGCCATTTCGGCGCGCATCTGGTCGATGAAGGGACGCACCTTGGGGCGCTGCAAGATGATGGTGCAATCGACGTTGCCGACCTCCCAACCCTTCTCGCGAAGCAGAGCGACGGTGCGGCGCAGCAAAATACGCGAGTCGATACCCTTGAACTCGCCCGAGGTGTCGGGGAAGTGCAGACCGATATCACCCAGCGCAGCGGCACCGAGCAGCGCATCGCACAGCGCGTGAATCACCGCGTCGCCATCGGAGTGGGCAACACAACCTTTCGAGTGGGGGATAGCTACACCGCCGAGTGTGAGGGTGAGTCCTTCGGCTAATTGGTGGACGTCGTAGCCGTGTCCGATACGTATGTTTTTCATCTTGTTACGAAGTGCAAAAAATGGTTTATGACCACAAAGATAAACTTTTTTCGCGGCTCGCGTCGCGCGGTAACGAAAAAAAGCATAACTTTGTCAAAAATCACAAAACATCTAATATAATTATGTCACAGATTTCAGAACTCTCTCCCGCGATTGTTTGGGAGCAGTTTGATGCAATTACGAAGGTTCCCCGCCCCTCGAAGAAGGAGGCCAAGATCATAGAGTGGCTCGTGGCTTTTGCTGAGGAGCACGGTATTGAGTATAAGCGCGATGCCATTGGTAATGTGGTGATGCGCAAGCCCGCTACGGCTGGCTACGAGAAGCGCCCGACGGTGGCGTTGCAGGCACATATGGATATGGTGTGCGAGAAGAATTCGGACGTTGAGTTCGACTTCGAGAACGACCCCATTCAGGCTTACGTCGATGACGAAGGTTGGGTGCGCGCTCGCGGTACGACTCTAGGTGCCGACTGCGGTATCGGTATGGCGGCTGCGCTGGCAGTGATGATCGATAAGACTATTGAGCACGGTCCGGTTGAGGCTCTCTTTACGGTTGATGAGGAGACGGGCCTTACGGGGGCTTTCGAGCTGGGCGAGGGTATGCTCTCGGCGCAGTATCTGGTCAATCTCGACTCAGAGGACGAGGGCGAGATCTTTATCGGTTGTGCGGGCGGTATCGACACCATCGCTACGTTCCGCTATACACCGAAGGTAGCACCGAAGGATTATGTCTACTATCGTTTGGATGTGTCGGATTTGAAGGGTGGTCACTCGGGTGACAACATCAACGATGGTTTGGCGAACTCGAATAAGATCGTAGCGCGTATGTTGTGGATTGCCGAGCAGCGTTTCGACGTGCGCCTGAGCTACTTCTGCGGCGGTAACCTGCGCAACGCTATCCCGCGCGAGGCTTATGCAATCTTCGGTATGCCCGAGGAGGACGCAAAGCAGTTCGAGGTTGAGTTTGAGCAGTTTGCAAAGGACGTTCGTGCCGAGTATCAGTTCACCGAGCCCAACCTCTCGATTACGCTGAGCCGTTCGGCTGCCGATATGGTTATCGATGAGAAGACGCAGCACGCGCTGATCTACTCGCTTGTTGGTGTGCCCAATGGCGTGCTGGCAATGAGCTACGCAATGCCCGGTCTGGTTGAGACCTCGACCAACCTCGCATCAGTTAAGTTCGCTGATGATGACCGTATCGTGGTTACCTCGTCGCAGCGTTCGTCACTCGAAAGCGGTAAGTACTACGCAATGTCGACCGTCGATTCGGTCTTCACGCTGGCAGGCGCCGAGGTGGAGCATAGCGATGGCTATCCCGGTTGGGCGCCCAACCCTCAGTCGATGTTGCTCGACGTAACCCGCAGCAGCTACGCGAAACTCTTCGGCAAGGAGCCTAAGGTACGCGCTATCCACGCAGGTTTGGAGTGCGGTCTGTTCCTCGAGAAGTATCCCGCTTTGGAGATGGTTTCGTTTGGTCCGACTCTGCGCGGTGTTCACTCGCCCGACGAGCGTCTGGAGATTGCTACTGTCGATAAATTCTGGCAGTTGCTGCTCGACGTGTTGCGCGAAATTCGATAGGCAGACTGCAATCGCGCGGCAGAAAAGCGCGCGAAAGTGTAGCAAATTTGCCCGAAATAGTGTAACTTTGTTATAAAATCACCGAAAAACTTTGTCAGGGGTGTAGGTATTCCAAACAAAGTTTTGTAAATTTGCGCAGCAAATAGTGCTGAAACAATTGACTTACAAACAATAAAACAAAGTAAAATTATGGCTTTTTTAACTGACGAAAAACTCGTGATTGTTGGTGCAGCTGGTATGATCGGCTCGAATATGGTACAGAGCGCACTGATGATGAACCTGACCTCTAACATCTGTCTGTATGACGTATTCTCGCCCGAAGGCGTGGCTGAGGAGATGCGTCAGAGCGGTTTTGACAACGTGAACATCACCGCTACTACCGACGTTAAGGAGGCTTTCACCGACGCTAAGTATATCATCTCGTCGGGTGGTGCTCCCCGTAAGGAGGGTATGACTCGTGAGGATCTGCTGGCAGGTAACTGCAAGATCGCTGAGGATCTGGGTAAGAACATCAAGGCTTACTGCCCCGACGTTAAGCACGTTGTAATTATCTTCAACCCCGCCGATTTGACAGGTCTGGTAACTCTGCTCTACTCGGGCTTGAAGCCGGGTCAGGTGACCACTTTGGCAGGTCTGGATACCACTCGTTTGCAGAGCGCTTTGGCTAAGAAGTTCGGCGTAATGCAGAGCGAGATCACCGGTTGCGCTACCTACGGTGGCCACGGCGAGCAGATGGCAGTATTCGGCAGCGCAGTTAAGGTTGCTGGCCGCGCACTGAACGACATCATCGGTACCGAGGAGTTCCCCGAGGAGGAGTGGGAGCAGATGAAGAAGGACGTAACTCAGGGTGGTGCAGCTATCATCAAGTTGCGTGGCCGTTCGTCGTTCCAGAGCCCCTCGTATCTGTCGGTTGAGATGATCCGCTCGGTAATGGGTGGTGAGAAGTTCCGCTTCCCCGTTGG
>JAFNVH010000058.1 GCA_017379895.1 Rikenellaceae bacterium
AAGGTGCGGATTGAGCAAAATAGTTGTCAAATGGCGTAAAAAATCACTTTTTTCGAAAAAAATGTCAAAAAGTTTTGGAAGTTCAGAAATTGTTACTACTTTTGTGCTCCGAAACAGACGGGATGTAGCTCAGCCCGGTTAGAGTACACGTCTGGGGGGCGTGTTGTCGCTGGTTCGAATCCAGTCATCCCGACTAACCGAAAGCCTTGATATTCAATCGAATATCAAGGCTTTTTCTTTTGCAGCATATCTCTCCTTTCTTCCGCAGTTGATGCGAAAACGACAAGAAAAGCCAACCAAATCGTCAACCAAAATCAAATGAAAGCGACCGGTTTTTGTCGTATGTTATCCCGCAAAGTGCTCGCAAATAGCTAATCTCCCCTAATGTGTCAATTAATTTTGGCTTGGGAATTACCCATTTAGGGAAATTTTTATAATTTTGTGCTACTGAGACTGCTGGTATCTCTCAGTGGATAGATTTAAATGAATAAGAAACATTCAATATCTATGAAAAAATACTACGAAACTCCGGAGATTGAGGTAATTGGAGTACAAATCGAGAAAGGATTTGCGGGTTCTCTCGAAGACCCTGAACCAGGTTGGGATATGTAATCATCACAGTTATGAGAAAATGTTGGCTGATCGCTATTCTCTTACTCGTTGTAGGATGTAGCAAAGATGTTGATTTTGAGCCGTCGCAAGAGCAGGCCCAAAACCGTATTTTGTCGGGTATTATTGCCGATGAGAAAGATGAAGATAACGAAAGTCGCGTATACCTTGACAACAAGATCCGCATTCGATGGAATAAGGGCGACTTGATCTCAGTTTTTGACGGAACTACTCGCAACAAGGAGTTTGCGTTCTTGGGCTCAGACGGCAGTTCGGCGGGTGATTTCAGTGATAATTCTGCTGGTACGATTGGTACGGGCAAAGCTATTGATCGCATTTATGGCCTTTATCCCTATGCCTCGAGCACTGAATATTGTTATGGCGAGGACGAGTCGGAGGCTGATTACCTGCGTTATACACTGCCTGCGACTCAGACCTACAAGCCGAACTCAATCGGTTTGAATGCAAATCTTATGGTTGCAGCTACGGCGAAAAAGAGCGATAAGACGCTTGTTTTCCGCAACGTGTGCAGCTACCTTCGTCTGAAACTCTACGGCACGGAGCAAACCGTCAGCTCGATTGTCTTCAAGGGCAATACCGACGAGGTGCTTTCGGGCGATGTCGCTATTACCGCGAGCTATGGCACGGCTCCGACAATCAAGATGCTTGGCGAGGCCGAGGCTGATAATAAGACAATAACTCTCGACTGCGCGGAGGGCGTTACCATCGGCAACACGAGTGATGAGGCTACGGAGTTTTGGCTGGTCGTGCCTCCCGTGAACTTCCCCAATGGCTTTACGATTACGCTCTATGGCGAGGGCAATATGGGCCAGGAGATTGTTGTTAACGACAATCTGACCTTCGCACGTAATACCTATAATACTATTACGCGCGAGGTGGCGATGACTGAGGTTTCCGATCCCTCGACCGAAATCCCGAATAATCAGATTTGGTACACTTCGAGTGATGGGCAGATTGTAAAGCCGCACAGTGGAGAGTATAATAACTATGCAGATGCACTAACAACCTTTGGTGCTAATATCGTGTCGAATACTTACGAGAACGGCAAGGGTGTTATTAAGTTTGATAGACTTGTAAAAAGCATTGGAGAGAGGGCATTCTATGATTGTAGCAGGCTAACTGAGATCACCATTCCCAGTAGCGTAACAAGCATTGGAGATGATGCATTCAGATCTTGCAGCAGCCTAACTGAGGTAACTATTGGCGATGGCGTAACAAGTATTGGAGAATATGCATTCATGCATTGCTGGAGCCTAACTGAAATCACTATTCCCAATGGCGTAATAAGTATTGGAGATTGGGCATTCTGTAATTGCAACAGCCTAACCAATGTTTCTATTGGTAATAGTGTAACAAGCATTGGTCAGGGTGCATTCTATTCTTGCGATAACCTAACCTCAATCACTATTCCCAATAGCGTAACAAGCATTGAAGATTATACACTCTCTAATTGCAGCAGCCTAACTTCAATCACTATTCCCAATAGTGTAACAAGTATTGGAGAGTTTGCATTCTCTGATTGCAGTAGCCTAACTGAAATCACTATCCCCAATAGCGTAACAAGCATTGGAGATACTGCATTCAATGGTTGCAGAAGCCTAACCTCGATTACCATTCCCAATAGCGTAACAAGCATTGGATATCGTGCATTCTGGGGTTGTAGCAGTCTAACCGAAATTACTATCCCCAATAGCGTAACAAGTATTGGGAATTATGCATTCGAAGATTGCAGCAGTCTAACCACAATCATTATTCCCAATAGCGTAACAAGCATTGGAAATGCTGCATTCAGATATTGCAGCAGCCTACAAAAGATTTTCTGCAAGCCCACAACGCCTCCGACGGGTGGTTACTATATGTTTGACAATATCCACTCCTCTGCTAAAATATATGTCCCCGCTGGCTCAGGCGAAGCGTACAAAACCGCACAATACTGGAGCAACTACGCCGATATAATCGTAGAGGAAGAGTCCGAACCAAATGATACCTGGAAGATATACTATACTGCAACAGCGAAAGTCGAGCCGTATAGAGAAAATGCTTTCAATGTAAGTATCGAATCAAATCAGTGGGATTCTGCGACAGGCGAGGGCGTGATAACTTTTAATGGAGAAGTCAATAGTATCGGTTCATATGCTTTCTACTCGTGTCGCAACTTAAAAAGCATACAAATTCCTGAAAATGTAACGACAATTGGAACTGCAGCTTTTAGAGAGTGTTTCAAACTGAAAGATGTATACTTAAACTCTAAAATTGAAAGCATTGGTAATTCTGCGTTTGTGGGCTGTTTCGATTTTTATAATTCCACTTATGGAAGCATCAACTTCCATATGAATAGCATAGCTGATTGGTGCCAAATAGATCTGCCCACGGAGGTGGTAAGTGGTCAAGAGACTATTTATCTTTATGTAAACGGTTCTCTAATAAAAGACATTGATATACCCTCTTCAATTAATGCTATTAAGCCATATGCTTTCAAGTTTTGTTATGTAAAAAAAATCACTATGCATAAAGATGTCACATCAATTGGCAAAGAAGCATTTTACGACAGCCCTGTAGACGCTATCTATTGCAAGAGCACGATACCACCAGCAGGATGTGAAGATATGTTCAAAGAGACTTCGTTATCGTATATCTACGTGCCAGAGGAATCAGTGAACTCATATAAGACCGCACAATATTGGAGCTCTTATAGCAGTAAGATAACACCTTACAACTTTGAATAAATGGTAAATGAAAAGGCTCGAAATTACTCTCGAGCCTTTGTTTTTGTCGAATTAACATCTTCCGTTCCCACAATGCAACGAACCTCACTAATAGCATCGGCCACGCCTCGAATGGCTATAGCTGGCTTTCGGAGTTTCGTAGTCTTGTCTCATAAATATCAATCTGTTTATTATTCATCTAAAGTTTGTCCACTGGTGTGGTGGATGTAGAGTCCTTCAGCTCCTCGCGCCTGAGCACGGTGGGCTTTTTCTTGTTTGCCGACTATCCTTCCAATAGTGTGGTTGATGCTACCAACCCAAGATTTGATGATTTTGCCTCGGGGTAACTCAAAAAAATAGCAGTCACGCAAGCGGCTTTTCCAATACCTGATCGAGAGATAGTAAATAAAAAAAAGGACGAATCTTGCGATTTGTCCTCTTTAGTAGCGGAGGGAGGACTCGAACCTCCGACCTTTGGGTTATGAGCCCAACGAGCTGCCAACTGCTCCACTCCGCGATAATACGCTTTCGCAACTCTTTCCGTAAGGCGGGATTTCATCTCTCCCGAAGTTGCTATTTCGTTTTTGCTGGTGCAAAGGTAAGTAAAAAAAACGGTACGACCAAATCGAACTACAAAAAACGTGCAAAAAAGTTCGTAACCCGCCTCGAGAGGCCTCTTAGGAGCCTATTTATGCACGCTCGTAGATCTCGAACGAATAGGGATATTCGTACTTTTCGCCACGTTCGAAACGCTCCTTGCTAACCAATGTCCACTGCTCGGGATCGAGCGCAGGGAAGGTTGTGTCGCCCTCGTACGCGTGGCATACGCGTGTATAATGAATACGGTCGGCCAGCGGCAGAGCCTGACGATAGACCTCGCCGCCGCCAATCACAAACGCCTGCTCGGCACCTGCCGCGCGGCACGTCTCGATAGCGGCCTCCAACGAGCTAAACACCTCGCAACCTTCGATTTGCAGGTCGCTCTGGCGCGAGATGACGATATTTCGGCGGTTGGGCAGCGGACGGCCTATCGAGAGATAGGTCTTGCGACCCATAATCACAGGGTAGCCCGTTGTCAGCTGTTTGAAGCGACGCAGATCCTCCGAAATGTGCCACAGCAACGTGTTCGCGCCTCCGATAACACCATTCTCGGCTACGGCAACGATTATATTCAATTCACAGTTCATAGTCCAAGATTTTGTCAAAAATTCTTTGCCACGCCCTCGCTTTTAGAACGACATCGGCGCTTTGATAGCGGGGTGCGGATTGTAGCCTTCGAGCGTGAAATCCTCGTATCGGAAATCGAAAATCGACTTCACGTCGGGGTTGAGGTGCATCATGGGCAGTTTGCGCGGCTCGCGCGAGAGCTGCTCGGCTGCCTGATCCAAGTGGTTGAGATACAGGTGTGTGTCGCCCAACGTATGAACGAAATCACCGGGTTGCAGACCGCACACCTGCGCGATCATCATCGTCAGCAGGGCATACGACGCGATGTTGAACGGAACGCCGAGGAAGGTATCGGCGCTACGCTGATAGAGCTGGCACGAGAGGCGTCCGTCAGCCACATAGAATTGGAACATTACATGGCAGGGGGGCAGAGCCATCTGCTCGACTTCGGCCACATTCCACGCTGAAACCAGCATACGGCGCGAGTTGGGGTTGCGACGAATGGTGTCGACTATCTCGCTGATCTGGTCGATTGCGCGACCGTCAGGGCGGGGCCAGCTGCGCCATTGATAGCCATATACGTGATTCAGGTCGCCATAGCGGTAGCCCTCAATCTCTGAGGCATTTCCCTGCTCGGCCTCGGCCAGAAACTGCTCGCGCGAAACGGGCTTGATGCCACGCTCGGCGCACAGTTCGCCATAGTAGCGATAAGCGTCATTATCCCAGATGTGCACGCCGTTGCGCACCAGGTAGCCGATGTTCGTATCGCCCGCCAAGAACCACAACAACTCGTGGATCACGCCCTTCAAAAAGACCTTCTTGGTGGTGAGCAGGGGGAAACCCTCGCTCAGATCGAAACGCATTTGGTGGCCGAAAACACTCTTGGTGCCCGTGCCCGTGCGGTCGCCTTTTACCGCGCCTTCGTCGATGATTCGGCGCAACAGATCGAGATATGCTTTCATATCGCTTATTGATTGTTGAATTTTCTTAGTGTAAAGTTGCCCTCCGCGTCGAGTACACCGTAAGTGGGCGCGTCGTTACCGATCCACTCGCCGAGGAAATAAACCTCGGAATGGGCGGTGCTATAGTGTGCGGGAGCGTGTGTATGACCGAAGATAAATAGATCGATATCAGCGGCGTGAGTGTGCTGCTCGGCATATTCGACCAGCGCGCGATTAGCCTGCTCGGAATTGGGCGCACTACCGTGAGCTTTGCGACTGTTGCCGCTCCACCACTTGCCGAAACGCATCGAGAGGGTGGGATGGATGAGCCACGAGAAGAGCGCACGCACCACGCGCGAACGGAACATTGTGTTCATCAGTTGCAACATTGGTTGCCCCTTTATGTTGAGGTTGTCGCCGTGACCGATCCATACGCGGTGGCCTGCGAGCAGAGTTTGCTCGGGCGAGTAGTGAACGCGCACGCCACATTCGTGCTCCAAATAGCCGCGCTGCCACATATCGTGGTTGCCTGTGAAGAGGTGGATTTCGATACCTCGGTCGCTCAGTTCAGCCAATTTGCCCAGTAGGCGCACGTGCCCTGCGGGAACAACCTCGCCCCACTCGAACCAGAAATCAAAGACATCACCCAGCAGATAGATCTCCGTTGCGTCTTTGGCTGCGTAGTCGAGCCATTGCACCAAAAGGTTCTCGCGGTGTCGCGCCGAGGGTGCGTCACCGTGTCCCAGATGCATATCCGAGGCGAAATAGTACATCGCCCGAAGGTTTTAAAGCAGAGCTGCTACGCGCTTGTCGAGATCAGCGCCGTAGACGTCCTTGCCAACGATATTGCCTTCGCGGTCGATCAGGAAGTTTGTGGGTACGGTCTGCACGTTGTACAGAGCGATAGCCGACGATGCGGTGCCCTGCAAGTCGCTAACCGAGATCCAGGGCAGATTCTGCTCCTGAACTGCGCTTACCCAAACAGCCTTCGAACTCTCGATACCGATCTGATAGATCTCGAAACCGCGCTCGGCATACTTCTCGTAAACCTCTTTCAAGTCAGCGTTGAGCTGGTTGCTGTTGCCGGCCATTGCCGACCAGAAATCAACCAGAATAACCTTGCCCTGCAACGACGAGAGCTGTACTTTGTTACCGAACATATCGGGAATATTCAGGTCGGGATAGTTGAGCTGCGAAGTGATAGCCGTGCCCACCAAATCCATCGTAGCGATGTCGCGACGAACCAGGCTAAGATAGGGAGATGAAGGGTAGCGCTCCTCGATTGCATCGGCAACCATACGGTAGTAAACCACGTCGGTAGCGCCGTTGAACAGTACATCGTCATTGGGCAGACGCTGATAGAGCGCGTAGAGAGCTGCAATCGACGACGAGTTAGCAACGATGAACTCGATCTGGCTGCGCTTGATACGGTAGTACTCTTGCGTGTAATCTTTGAGCAACTGCTGGCGTGCGCTCTCGTCGGTCAGGCCAGCGAAGCAGGTCGACAGCGAATCGAGGCGTGCTGCACCATCCAACATCAGGAATGTAACCTGTTTGAGCAGAGCCGACTCCTCCGAGCCGCTAACCTCGTAGTTGCGAGCGATGCTGCCAACCGAATTGATGGTTACAGCATCGCCCTTAGCGAGCAGCAGCGGAATACGCTGGCCGTTGCAGTTGAGGTTGTAGAGTGCGAGCTGGTCGCCCTCAGCATTGATTTGAATGTTGAATTTACCGCGCTCGTCGGTGCGTACCGAGTCGACAACCTGGCTGCCGAACGATGCGCCGAGTGACTCGACGTAAACCATTGTGGTGTCACAGCCGATCAGACGGCCTTCGAGTTTGATGTTGCCGCTATTGCAAGCGACTGCCGCCACTGCGGCTGCGATCAGAATGAAAATTCTTTTCATATTTAGTTTTTTTATTGTTTGCTACTACTTTGTAGTTTTTCTACTTCAAACTACAAATATACGCCATATTTCCGATAAAACAAACGAAAAAGGACAGACTTTCGTGGTCTGCCCTTATTTTTATTTGTAAACACAGCGTTCGGATAACGCCAAACGGCTACTTCGAGAAGTTGCGTCGCTGGGCGTTGTTTTTCTGATTTTTCGAGTGCTGGTTGTGCTGGAAACGGTTTTTCTTCTGATTTTTCTGCTGCTTGCCCTGCTGGTTCTTACTGTTACGCGACGAATGGTGCTGTTTGTAGTCGCTTCGGAGATTATTCAGAGCAGATTCGTTCAGCTCGATACGACCTTCGGACATTCGCTTTATATCGCGAATGATCACCTCGTTGTTGGGGTGCTCCTCGTTGTATTCGTAACTCTTGGCACGCATATATCGGGCGATGTTGTCGATCGTATTTGCCACAATCGTGGGGTTGGTCTGGTGCTCCAACGAGCGAATCATACGCTCGACGCTCTTGCCGTAATGTTTGTACATAATCTGATTCGATGGGTAACGCATCTTCTTGGGGCGAATGGTGAGCGACTCGCGTGTTACGGGAGGGTAGGGCGAATCGACATCGAGCTTGAAATCAGACATTATGAACATATGATCCCACAGCTTGTGGTTGAATTCGGCCGTATCGCGCAGCAGGGGGTTGAGGTTACCCATCACAGCGATTACGGCACGTGCCTGGCGGTTGCGTTCGCGGCGATCCTCGATCAACAGCAGCGAATCGACCATCTCCTGAATATGGCGACCATACTCGGGCAGAAAGAGTTTCTGGCGTTTATTGTTATAATTCTTTTTCATTAGTCGTTTTTTTGATAATGTTCCGTCCGATTGATTTTGTTGACAATTACGATGCAAACGATATGGCGAAGCGTTCTGCGGGTAATTGTTACGGGTGGCGGAAATGGTTTGTTTACAGCTGTTTTGCTTGTGCAACTAAGTCGGCCGTGACGACCCGATGAAGATTTGGATTGTTCGGTCTATTGGCTAACTTTGGTGCAAAAATACACAAATTTTTTACTATTACAATATATATGACAAAGGTTTTGATCGTTGATCGCTCCAAAAGTATGCGCAACACCCTGCGCGAACGGCTCGAATATGAGGGATACGCTACCGAATGTGCCGCAACTTCGGCCGCTGCCGATGAGCTATGTTCGCGCTCGACTATCGACATCATACTGACCGACGATGCACACAACGTGCCACGAATTGGTGTCCCGTTCATTGTGTTGGCCTCGGAGTCGTCGGTTGATGCGGCCGTTGATGCGGTGCGTGCGGGAGCTACGGAGTTTTTGACACGACCGATTGATATGAATCGCCTGCTGGGCGCAATACGCAAGGTTTCGGCATCGAGCGCGGCAGAGCCGATTGAGGAGCAACCGACGGTTGCAGTATCGGCCAAGGTGCGCCGTCGCGTGGTGCGCGTCGAGGAGATTGTGGGTGTTTCGGAGGCTATTTCGCACGTCCGTGAGCTGATCGACAAGGTTGCACCGTCCGATGCACGAGTGTTGATTACGGGAGCAAATGGCACGGGAAAGGAGCTGGTGGCTCGATGGTTACACGAAAAGAGTCGTCGCGCGGCTGCTCCGTTTGTTGAGGTGAATTGTGCGGCGATACCGTCGGAGCTGATCGAGAGCGAGCTGTTTGGTCACGAGAAGGGAGCTTTCACCTCGGCAGTCAAGCAGCGTAAAGGTAAATTCGAGCAGGCGGCGGGCGGTACACTATTTATGGACGAGATTGGCGATATGAGCCTTTCGGCGCAGGCGAAGGTGCTGCGTGCATTGCAGGAGAATCGCATCAGCCGCGTGGGTAGCGACCGTGATATCGATGTCAATGTGCGTGTGGTGGCAGCGACGAACAAGAATCTGCGCGAGGAGATTCGACGTGGCAACTTCCGCGAGGACCTCTACCACCGACTGAGCGTGATTGTGATCTCGGTGCCCGCGCTGGCCGATCGCCGTGGCGATATTCCGCTGCTGGTCGAACACTTTATCGAGAAGATTTGTGGTGAGTATTCTATCGCACCGAAGAGTATTGCCCCGACCGCTGTCGAATTGCTGTCGGCAATGCCGTGGAGCGGTAATATCCGCGAACTGCGTAATGTTGTCGAGCGATTGATAATTCTAAGCGGCGAGAGTATAACCGCCTCAGATGTCGAGCGTTATGCCGCAGCAAATGTGTTGTGAGAAAAACTAAATGCAGTTTTTTGTAAAACTGCACACCTTCGCGGGCTCGGCCTTTGGCTGACTCCCGCAGCCCGCGAAGGTGCGTAGCATAGACCAACAAAAAAAGCCGCACCCAACGCTGGACACGGCCTATTTTATACCCTAAGCCTCAATTAAATCTCCACCAAATTGTGCTTGATAGCGTAGACCACCAGGTTAGCGGTGTTCGGGCAACCTGTCTTATCCAGGATGTTGGCGCGGTGCTTGTCGACGGTGCGCTTTGAAATAAAGAGTTTGTCGGCAATCTGCTGATTCGACAGACCTTTGCATATCTCCAACAGTACCTCCAACTCGCGTTCCGAAAGTTCCTCGTCGTCCTCGGTCGCAACCTGCGGACTGGGTTGGGGTGTGGTGCGCAGACAGCTGACCAGCGAATCCAGCAACTCCTGCGAGAAGTAGCTGCCGCCATTGGCTACGGTCTCGATCGCGGTGGTCACCTCGTCGATATCCGAACTTTTGAGCAGAAATCCTTTTGCTCCCACCGATACCATACGGTAGTAGTAATCCTCGTCGCCAAACATTGAGAGTGTGATGACTTTCAGGTCGGGACGTATCTCGAGTGCGCGGGCGGTGGTCTCGTCACCCGAGATGCCTCCCATAGCTATATCCATAAATACTACATCGATGTCGCAGTCGGGTAGTTTCGCAAGAAACTCCTCGCCACTCGACGCCTCGCCGACCACCTGGCAGTCGTTGCGCGAGTCGAGCAAACCACGCAATCCGTTGCGGAAGAGCGTGTGGTCATCGACTAAGAAAATTTTGTAAGGTTGGTTACTCATTGTCAATCTATTCTTCGTTAACAATAGGTTCGCTCGATGTGCTCACGATAATCGATGCGGCCATACCCGCATTGGGCTGGCTTGTGATGTCGATAATGCCACCGAGAGAGTGTATTCGTGAAGTGAGGTTCGACATTCCCATACCGCAATCGCTCACGGCTCGGGTGTCGAATCCGCAACCATTATCCTTGTAGGTTAGGTATATACGGTCGTATACGTGTTGCAGATTGATTTCGATCCGGGTGCAGCCCGAGTGTTTGAGTGAGTTGTTGATCAACTCGCACGTTACGCGATAGAGCACCACTTCGAGATCGCGATCGAAGCGCTCCTTGCGCAGGTTGGTATCAAACTGAACATCGATTGTGCTCAACTGCGGGCTCTTGTTGATGAAGTTGCTGATGCCGCGCACCAAACCGAAGTCGTTGAGCACCTGCGGCGAGAGGTTGTTCGAGATCTCGCGCAACGAACGGATTGCCTCGTCGATTACGATCGAGGTGGAGGCGATCAGTTCGCGATCTTCCTTGGCCTCAGCGCGTTTTGCCAATACCGACATCGACATCTTGGCCGACGATAGCAACGGACCCATACCGTCGTGCAGCTCGCGCGAGTAACGCGAGCGGAACTTCTCCTCGGTGCGCAATACGGCTGCAACGATTCGCTTGTTGGTCAGTCTGCGTTGATGGTTGAGGTGGCTGATGTAGGTAAAAAATTTATGGGCATAGAGTACTCCTACGGCAATACATAGCGAGGCGATGGCGTCGAGCCACATTAGTAGCTCTTTGGGTCCGTGGATGCTTGAACCGTCGATCAATATCTGGATATATTGTTCGAATCGTGTCACCGACATAGCGGTCATTCCGATGATCAGCAGAGTCCATATCGAGTTGAATTTGGTCAGACGCACCAATCTGATGGCTGCGATTATAGCCATTGTTTGAAGAATGATCGATATGATAATTAGCGCTTTAAGTATCATATTTGAAACTCGTTAATCGGGCACAGCACAGGTTTTCGATGAACAAATATATGGAAAAAATTGGAGATAACCTAACCGCTTCGCCCAAATTCGATCTAAATTCGTCAAATAGACTAAAGCTGGTGAAATGTGTAATCTTTTGGCTGACTAAATCGGTTAAAAAATAGCCTAAATGGCGTAAAAGTGGGCGATAAATCGAATATCCTATTGTAAAATTCAGCCCAATATTGTAGTTTTGTGATGGCTAAAACGATAATTTGCGATCGATAGTAGTCCCGACGGGAATCGAACCCATATCGTATGAACCGGAATCATATATTCTATCCATTGAACTACGGGACCAAACCGAGTTGCAAATATGGGGAAAATATTTAGATTTTAAAAATTAATAACCGAAATTATAAACTATGACACAAAACCCCAACTTGGTTGCCGATGCTCCGTCGAAGCTCACCGCCTGGCAGCGAATCGAAACGCTGGTCAAGATGAGTGGTATGAGTATCAACGCTTTCGCGCGTTGCATCGGTTTGTCACGAGGCGAAAACCTATACCAAATCAAGAAGGGTAACAACGGCATCAGTCGCGAGTTGGCGCGACGCATTGTCGACTACTATCCGCAGATCAGTTTTTCGTGGTTGATGACGGGCGAGGGGGCGATGTATGTCGATGGTAAGAGTGCGACGGGTATTCCGTTCTTCAACTGCTCGTGTCCCGAGGATATCCACCGCATTGCCAATGGTGAGCCTGATGGTTATGTGGCGATGCCAGGGCTAGAAGATTGCTGTGCGGTGATTGCCCATAATTGGCGCGATAAGGATGGATTCCCCGAGGGGTCGTACATTTTTTTGCACCGTATGGATAATCGCTATGTTCGTATGGGGCAATATTTTCTGATTTCGGATCAATATGTTGGTGCGTGTTATATCAGAACGCTGAGCAAGACGCGCAAATTGAAGGTGACGGGCAGCAAGGTGCCTGCCACACTGAACCACCTCAATCGCGAGGAGGCTCGAACGCTCTACCAGATACGCGGAGTGTTGAATCTTGTTGAAAAATAATTTAATATAAGTACATATGTTAATGTCAATCTATTGGGACTTTGATCCCGTAATGTTGCGCCTGGGCGAGAGTTTTGATATTCGCTACTATGGCCTGATGTGGGCTTTGGCTATCGGTTTGGCGGCGGTGATGTTCGATCGCTTTGTCAAGCGCGAGGGACTGCCCGAAAAGGTTTCGGAGTCGATCTTCTATTTCGGAACGTTGGCGACTATCATCGGCTCGCGTGTGGGTCACTGCCTGTTCTATGAGCCCGATAAGTACCTGGCTGAACCGCTACGTATTCTGACCGATATCCGCGATGGCGGTATGGCGAGTCACGGTGCAGCAATCGGTCTGCTGATCGGCTTGTGGTTGTTCTCGCGCCGCAATAAGTTGCCCTATCTCTGGTCGCTCGATCGAATTATGATCGGAGTTGCTATCGGTGGTGCGATGGTGCGTTTTGGTAACCTGTTCAATTCGGAGATTATCGGTGCTCCGACTGATGCACCGTGGGGCTTCATTTTTGCTCGACTCTATCCCGCCGGTACACCCGTTGAGGCGATGGTGGCACGTCACCCCGCGCAGATCTATGAGGCTTTGTGCTATATAGTTACATTCGTGGTGCTGGCTTGGCTCTACTATAAGCGCGATATGGCGCGTCGTCGTCCGGGATTTATGTTTGGTGTGGGTCTGATCGGTATCTTCCTCACACGATTCCTGATCGAGTTTGTCAAGGAGAATCAGGAGGCCTTCGAGCAGTCGATGACACTCAATATGGGTCAGTGGCTCAGCGTGCCGTTCATTGCGTTGGCGTTTGTGCTGATTTGGTACTCGATGTCGCGTCCTGAGGTTAAAACTGCGGAGGTGAAGAGTGCTCCCGCAACGCCCGCACCCGCAACCAAGAAACCAAAAGCTAAGAAGAAAAAGTGGTAAACGATAGCATTACACAGCTGCTGCTTAATCTGTTGGCGCAGCATCGTACGGTGTTTTTGCCCAGCATAGGTACGTTGCGCTTTGGTCGAATTGCGGCCAAACTTGACGGTATGACGCTCACTCCGCCTCGCAATACGTTCCGATATTCGAGTCGCGAGGAGGGACTTTCGTTGCTCGATGAGTTGATTGCAGTGGCGGGTTGCACGCGCGAGGAGGGCGAGGAGGCTTATCGCCGCTGGCTGCACCGCATCAAGCAGGGCCACTCGGTGATGATCGAGGGTGTTGGTTGTATCGAGTCGGACTTCTTCAAACCCTCGGAGGAGTTGGATCGTCTGCTCAATCCCGTAGCAGCTACACCTATTGTGTTGCGTCGCCGTCGTTCGTTGCGAGGTGTGTGGATCGGCCTGGCGGTTGTTGTTGTGGTGGGTGCGGCCGGTACTGCTTGGTGGTACTTGCAGAACCGACCGACCGTTGCCCCTGCGGTTGTTGCACAAGAGGTTGTTGCACCTGCGCCAGAAACGATTGATAGCGTGGCGGTTGAGGAGGTTGTTGAACCTGAGCCCGTTGAGGAGGTGGTTGTGCCCGAGTCGACCGCGACAGGTCGGATAACGTCGGGTGTGAGCTATGTTGTTGTTGGAGTCTTCTCGACCGAGGAGAATGCCCGAAAATATATTGAGCAGATGGCGCGCCGCAATCCTGAAATCGCGTGCCGAGTCTATGCGTTCCAGGGCTCGAAATTTATGGTAAGTGGTTTTGAATCGACCGATGGTGCCGAGGCCTCGGCATTTATCCGCGACCACCGTGCTGCACTGCCCGACCTGTGGGTCTATAAACGTAAATAAACAAGAAAGGCTGCCCGTCGGGGGCGGCCTTTTTGTTGCTTAGTGGTGGCGACGTTCTACTCGATTGGAATCTGAATGATCGACAGCCAGCGATCGGGGTCGTCTTGGTTCCAAATACCGTCAATGTAGCAGGTGCGCGGATCGTCTGCAATCTTGTAACCCTGCTCCTCCATATAGCTGAATGCTTGGGCGTACGATTCGTAGAAACGTTCGTAAGGACCAATGTGCTTCATACATAGTGCTTTCGCCACAGCAGGTAGACGCTTAAACTGTATGATGCCGCTATTATTGCCCATCTTCTCCACCTGCTCGCAATACTCGATGTCGATGCTGGCAGAGCGGTACTCTTGATTGTGCTCTATGGTAAAGCAGTATCCGGGAGGAGGGCACTTGCAACCGAGGCGCTGCATCTCGGGGCCAATCTTATTCACGCAAAGCAGCCCCAGTTGGCTATAATCAGCGATGACCTCACGATGAGTTGCCACGATAATCTCGGGCAGAGATTGAATGCTAAATTTTTCCATTGTGTTGATCTGTTTGTGAGAGTCCACCCATTTGAGCAGTTGACTACGGCGCTCCGTCAGCAATTGCAGCTGTCGCTCTGTTTCCTCTATCTTTTGAGTTAGTTGTTCGATGCTTGGCTGTGTGCCTTTGTCTAACAACTCCTTTATTTCCTCGAGAGTGAAACCCTGTCGCTGCAAGCCACGAATGGTGTTGAGCCGTTGCATCTGTGCTATGCTGTAATAGCGATACCCCGTCCATTCATCCACTTCATCGGGTGCAAGCAGCCCTCGCTGCTCATAGTGACGTAAGGTCTTCACGGTCACCTGCATTATCTTTGAGAACTCTCCGATTTTTAACTTTGTTTTGTTCCTCATAATCGTACGATTTATTTGCCGGCGAGTGCAAAGTTAATACATACCCTTAGGTACGAGTCAAGAGAAATGTGAAATATTTTCGACCGAAAACAACAAAGTCGCGCCCCTCGGAGCGCGACTTTGTTATTGCGAGTGATGTTTGGTTACATCTATTGAATGGTCAGCGTAGGCGTTTCGTTCTCCTCCTCAACGACCTCCTCCTCGATCAGACCACGACCGAGCAAAAGCGGCTTGCGATCGGGATCGGCACCGCGGAAGGCGCGATAGAGATCCATACCGTCGGCCTCGCCACCACGTGCAAGCAGCTTGTTGCGGAAGTCGGTAGCGATGCGCTTGTTGAAGATGTCGCCGCTCTCGACAAATGCCTGATAAGCGTCTTTGTCAAGCACCTCGGCCCACAGGTAGCTGTAATAGCCCGACGAGTAACCGCCGTCGAAGATGTGGCTGAAATAGGGGTAGCGATAGCGCGGTGCGATCTGCTCCATCAGTCCACGACGCTCGTTGAGCATCTTGCGCTCGAACTCGTTTACGTCGATGGGCGAGTAGTTCTCGATAGTATGAATATCCATATCAGTCAGCGACGCTGCCAGCAACTCAACGGTGTTGAAGCCCTGGTTGAAGTGGCGGCTGCGCTGCAATTTCTCGATCATATGGGTCGGAATCGGCTCGTTGGTGCGGTGGTGCAGAGCGTAGCGACGCAACATCTCGGGCTCCAACGACCAGTTCTCCATAATCTGCGAAGGTAACTCAACAAAGTCGCGCTCGACACCGCCCAGACCGCTATACTTCACCTGCGAGAAAAGTGCGTGCAGAGCGTGACCAAACTCGTGGAAGAAGGTCTGAGTCTCGTCGATCGAGAGCAGTGCGGGATCGCCGCCCGACGGACGCGAGAAGTTGCAAACGATACTTACGATGGGAGCGATGCGGTTGCCCTCTGCATCGAAGCTCTGGGTGCGATACTCGCCACACCAAGCGCCACCACTCTTGCCGTCACGCGGGTGGTAGTCGAGGTAGAGTACACCGAGGTGCTCGTTCTTCTCGTCAAGCACTTCATAAGTTTCGCACTCCTCGTGATATACGGGCAGCTGCACGGGACGGAAGGTCAGACCATAGAGGCGGTTGCTCAGTTCGAAGATACCCGAGCGAACATTCTCCAACGAGAAGTAGGGACGCAATGATGATTCGTCGAGCGAGTAGTCGCGTTTGCGAACCTTCTCGGCGTAGTACCACCAATCCCACGACGCGAAGTCATCAAGACCGGTTTCGCTCTTCATCATCTCGCGCATAGCCTCCATTTCGGCCTTCGCGCGCTCCAAAGCGGGAGTCCACAAATCGTCCATCATCGAATAGACATTCTCGGGCGTGCGAGCCATCTGTACGTCCAGCACATAGTGAGCGTGAGTGGGGTAGCCCAGCAGGTGTGCGCGCTCGGTGCGCAGACGAACGATGTCGTTGATAACTTGCTTGTTATCGATACTATCGTTGTAGTTGCAACGATCCAGATAGCCGCGATAGAGTTTCTCGCGCAACTCGCGCTTGGTCGAGTAGGTCAGGAAGGGCAGCATACTCGGTTTCTTGGTAGTGAAAACCCACTTGCCCTTCATTCCGCGAGCCGTAGCCTCCGAGGCCGCAGCATCACGTGCTGACGAGGGCAGGCCGTCCAGGTCGTCGAGTTTGTTGATCACCAACTCAAAGCCCGAATTCGCCGCCAGCAGATTTGCGGCGTACTTCACGCGTGCCGACGCAAGCTCCTCGTCAACCTTGCGCAACTGCTCCTTATCCTCAGCCGAGAGCAATGCACCACCACGTACAAAGCGGCGATAGATCTTCTCGGTCAAGCGGATCTGCAATGCATCAAGACCCAGTGCACCACGACGCTCATAGACGCTCTTGATGCGCTCGAACAGACCGTCGTTCATCATAATTGCGCCACTGTGGGCGGTCAGTTTGGGCGACATAGCCTGCTCAACAGCCTGCATCTCGGAGTTGGTCTCGGCAGCGCACAACATACCGAAGCAGAGCTCGACACGTTCGAGCAGCTTGCCCGAGTTGTCGAATGCCAGAATGGTGTTCTCGAACGAAGGCTCGTCGTTGTTGTTGACGATGGCGTCGATTTCGGCATTGTGTACAGACATTGCCTGCGTCAGTGCGGGCTCGAAATGCTCGGCCTTGATACGGTCAAAGGGCGGAACGCCAAAGCGATCGTTCCACTCCGAGAGTAGAGGATTTTCCATAGGTTCTTCGGTTTTAGGAGTACAGCCATGCATTACGAACATCGCCACGGCCAGAGCCAGAAATACGACGCCCAATAATACGGTGCGCACGATCGGCATTTTCTCGCCATTTCGTTTAGCGGCGATCGAGCGACCGAGCCAGCGACCAAAAAATATTGCAGCAAGAAATGCCGCGGTCGCAAGTAATGTAAGAATAATGAACTTCATATGCATAAAATTGAGTTAAAATTCCTATTTTTGCAGTTTGATACAATAATTATATAGCAAAGATAAAATTTACCTGCTAAATATGCAACTTTTTTACGCTCCCGATTTCACTCCGCCGCTCTACACCCTCAGCGAAGAGGAGAGCAAACATTGTGTGCGAGTGCTGCGTATGACCGTTGGCGACCGACTCCATATTACTGACGGTCTTGGCACTATGTACGAGTGTCGTGTGGTCGATGCCGCACCGAAGCGTTGCACGGTTGAGGTTGTGGCTACGCACGAGGAGTTCGAGCGTCTACCCTACGAGCTGACTATGGCGGTGGCGCCGACCAAGAACATTGAGCGTTTCGAGTGGTTCTTGGAGAAGGCAACGGAGGTGGGTGTGACGCGATTTATCCCGATCGTGAGTGACCATTCGGAGCGCCGCGAGATCAAACCCGAACGCGAAAACAAGGTGATCACCTCGGCGATGAAGCAGTCGCTCAAAGCCTACCATCCTGTGCTGGAGCCGATGACTCCGTTTCGCCGTGTGGTCGAGCAGACGACGGCAAGTGTCAAACTCATAGCGCATTGCGAGCCGAGCGAGCGAGTATTTTTGCCTAAGGCGGTTGGTAAAGGCGATGATGTGATCATCTTGATCGGACCCGAGGGTGATTTTTCGCCCGAGGAGATTGCATTTGCCGAGGCGCACGGCTTCCGTTCGATCACGCTTGGTGATGCTCGCCTGCGCACCGAAACGGCTGCGGTGGTGGCGACCGTAATGGTGGCGACCGTAAACCAGATGTAAGAAACAATAAACAATAAAAAACTATATGCCCATTATCTATTTGATTCTCTTGATCCTGCCTGCTGTGCTGATCTTCTCGGTGCCCTTGCGCTGGAAGGTTTGGACGGCTGCCGGTATTGTGGGTGTGGTGGCTGTGACCGTGTGCGCAACAGCTATCGGAGTGCTTGTCGAGGGCACATCGCTCACATTGTGGCAGGGAGCGTCGGTGGCGTTTGGTGTGGAGGCGATCACGATGGATCGTCTGTCGGCACTCTTCTCGATCATCATTTCGCTGGCGGCAGTGGCTACGACGATCTACTCGCGTGGCTATCTGGCGCACTACCTCGACCAGAAGACAACAACCCATTTCTCGTTGCACTACACCGCGCTGGTCGCACTCTATGTGTCGATGATCGGAGTGGTTACAGCGGCGGGTGGTTTCTGCTTTCTGTTCTGCTGGGAGGCGATGACCATTGCATCGTTCCTGCTCATTATCTTCGACGCCGATAAGCGCAAGACGGTGCGTGCAGCATTGTCCTATCTGGTGATGATGCATATCGGCTTTGCAGCTCTGCTGGCAGGTTTCGCACTGCTCTATTCACGTACGGGCGAGGCTACGTTTGCCGCGCTGGGCGAGTATATGGGCGCATACGCTCCGCTGCCGTTGTTCGCACTCTTTGTGGTTGGATTCGGCATGAAGGCGGGTATGTTCCCGATGCACTCGTGGCTGCCTGAGGCGCACCCTGCGGCTCCGTCGCACGTTTCGTCGATAATGTCGGGCGTGATGATCAAAACGGGTATCTACGGCATCGTGCGCGTAGCTTGGGCGTTGCCTATCTCGTTCGAGGGTGTGGCAGTGATGATGCCTGCGGGTGCGGTAATGCTGGCGCTGGGTATCGTGACGGGCTTGTGGGGTATTATCCTCGCGGCGCTGCAAAACGATATTAAGCGACTGCTGGCATATTCGAGTATGGAGAACATCGGTATTATTCTGATCGGTATCGGTGCGGCACTGATTGGCAAGAGCAACGGTAACGATACTCTGGCGCTGTGCGGAATGGCGGGTGCGCTGCTGCATACAATCAACCACTCGTTCTTCAAGTCGATGTTGTTCTTCGGTGCGGGTAACATCTACGCGCAGACCCACTCGACTTCGTGCGATACGTTTGGTGGTTTGGCTAAGAGTATGCCCGTGACGGCAATTCTGTTCCTGGTGGCTACGGTGGCTATCTGCGCACTGCCGCCGCTGAATGGATTTGTGTCGGAGTTCACGATATATTTCGGTCTGCTGGACGGTATCAGCAGTGGTAGCGAGGTACTCTCGTCGGCGTGCGGTCTGATTGGCTTGGCGCTGATTGGTGGTCTGGCAGTTCTTACTTTCAGTAAGTTGTTCGGTACGGTGTTCCTGGGTGCTCCGCGTACCCACGAGGTGGTTGAGGCGAGCGAGGCAAATACGTTCAGCCTCGGTGCGTGCGCAATCCCCGCAGCCGGTATCCTGATTGTAGGTCTGTGCCCTGTGCCGGTGTTTCAGCTCGTGGCTAAGGTAGCTGCGCCGTTTGTGCCGATGACCGAGCGCGGTTTGGAGTGGTTCAATACTCACGCGATGAGCGAGGCGATGCAGGGTGTGATGCTCACAGCGTGGTTGCTTGTGGCAATCATCGTTGCGCTCTACCTGCTCAAACGCCGCGCTCAGCGCAATCGCTCGGTACGCTCGGGTGCAACGTGGGGTTGTGGTTTCACGCAGCCCACACCGCAGATGCAATATACTGGCGAGTCGTTCTCGGAGGGCTTGCAGAGTATCGCCTCGTCGCTCATCAAGGATACGGGCGTGGGTGAGGCTGTGGATAAGAGCGAGATCTTCCCCTCGGCTCACGAATTCGAGGTTAAGCACCGCGATAAGGTGTCGCGCTTGATGAACGAGTGGTGGACGGCACTGCTGGCGATGATTAACCGCCGCGTGATGCGTCTGCGTACAGCCAACATCTCGCGTTATGTGTCGTATGCGTTGCTGTTTATGTTGATGGTGGCGGTTTTGTCAATCCTTAATCTGATCTAATGCGGCTATGAAAGAGTTATTCAATACGATACTTATGATCGCCATAGCGATGTTGCTTGGCGGTGTGATCAACCGCGTTCGCTCAGTGTTGAGCGGTCGTCGCGGTCCGTCGATAGTGCAGCACCTGCATAATGTTGCACTGTTAGCTCGCAAGGGTAGCGTTTACAGTCCCACGACGAGCGCTCTGTTCCGTGTGGCTCCGGCAGTCTATATGGGTTCGGCGCTGCTGGCGCTGTTGTTTATCCCGATCGGTAATCTCGACCCGTTGCTCTCGTTCCGAGGCGATGTGGTGGTGTTTGCCTACCTGCTCGGTCTGGGTCGTTTGTCATTGGTGCTGGCGGCAATGGATACGGGTAGCAGCTTCGAGGGTATGGGCGCAAGCCGCGAGGCGCTGTATGGTGCGCTGATCGAGCCTGCGTTGTTCGCTGTGGTGGCTACGCTGGCAATGGTTTGTGGCTATACGTCGTTTGCCGAGATCTTCTCGGTGGCGCGCGATCTGGATATGCAGATGACAATCGTGATGGTACTGTTGGCCTATGTGTTGGTAAAGGTCTATACGGTCGAGCAGGGACGTGTTCCGGTCGATGATCCTCGTACCCACCTCGAGCTGACGATGATTCACGAAGTGATGGTGCTCGATTACTCGGGCGTCGATATGGCGATGATCCACTGCGCAAATTGGTTCAAGGGTGCTGCGCTGGCGGTTTTGGCGGCCAATGCGGTGATGTTGCCTCTGTGCTTCAAGTGGTGGACGGTTGCTCCGTTATCGCTCCTGGTAGCGGTGATTGTGGGCGTTGTCGAGTCGTCGCAGGCGCGCGGTAAGCTGGTGCGCAATACAACCTATATTCTCACGGTGTCGGCTTTGGCAGCTCTGTTGCTCTTTGTGGCCTATCTGCTGACGCTTAATATCCAAATCAGTTAGTCCGATTATGATACTTTCACTCGTTATACTATATGTGGTGACGCTGGTCTATCTGTCGATAACCGAGCGCTTCCGCCACTATGCCACGCTGATGACCTATCAGGGTTGGCTGCTGTTGCTCATTGCGCTGCTCCGATTGCACTCGATTCATTGGTTCGATCTGCTATTTGTGGTGACCGAAACTCTGATTTTTAAGGCTATAGTGGTGCCGATGATGCTGCGCCGAATAATCAAACATAACAAAATCAACCGTGAACATCCTGCTGGTCGCTCGCAATTCGGCAGTCTGATGTTGTCGATCGTAGCTCTTGTGGCAAGTGCCTGCATCACCTATCTGGTGGCTGACGATACAATCAACCAGGCCTTCTTCTGCGTGTCGCTCTATGCACTGTTGAGCGGTTTGATTTTGATCGTGACGCGCCGCCGATTGTTCGCTCACCTGGTTGGTTTTCTGGTGATCGAGAACGGCGTGTTCCTCTTCTCGATGGCGATGGGTGTCGAGATGCCCATCTTGATCAATATGGCTATCCTGCTCGATATCGTGATGAGTATTCTGTTGCTCGGAATGTTCCTCACGAAGATTGGCGATAGAATCAAGGTCGATGATACCGAGTCACTAACCTCAGTAAAGGATTGATGCTATGGACTTGACAATGTTATACTATATCTTGGTGGCCGTTGTGTTGGCCGCGTGTACGGGATTGGCGCGCTCGCGTCGTGCCGTAGTTGGTTTTGCATCGGTATTCTTTGTGATGCAGGCCGTGTTTGCTGTGTGGTCGGTAACGGCAGGTGCAGGCGTTCAGTCGGCTCAGTTCTTCACGTTCGATGCAACGGGCACGCTCTTTATGGTACTGATGGCGATCGTGTCGCCCTTTGCATTTGTTCACTCGTTCGATTATCTGCGCGATAACAATATCCCCGAATTCCGTCTGTATAATATGCTGATGGTGTTGTTGTGTACGGCAGTTGCAGCAGTTTACTTCTCCAACAATATCGCGGTGACGTGGATCTTCTTGGAGGCTACGACCATCTGCGCGGCGGGTATCATCTACCACCGTCGCTCGCCCGAAACCCTGGAGGCAACCTGGAAATATATCTTCGTTTGCTCGACGGGTATTGCAATGGCCTACCTGGGTGTGCTGACGCTGAGTAGTGCTGCGATCGAGGGCTCGCTGTCGTATGAATCGCTGTGCGAGGCTGTGAAGCAGTGCAATCCGCTCTATGTGAAGATCGCATTCCTGCTGATTTTGGCGGGTTATAGCTGTAAGATGGAGATCTTCCCGCTCTATACGATCGGTGTCGATGCTAACTTTGCGGCTCCGGCTCCTGCGGCTAGTCTGATCTCGACTGTGCTGGTCAATGCCGGTTTTGTGGCGGTGTTGCGCATCTATCGACTGATGGCGTCGAGCGCAGTGTTCGAGTGGGTGCAGAATGTGCTGATTCTGGCGGGTATCGTGTCGCTGGTGATTGGAGCGCTGTTCCTGCGTCGTACGAATAACTACAAGCGATTCCTCTCGTACTCGACTGTCGAGAATATGGGTATCGCAGCGATTGGTCTGGGCGTTGGCGGTGTTGCGGCGTGGGCTGCGGTGCTGCACGTGGCGGCTCATACGCTGATCAAGAGCAGTATGTTCTTGCAGATCGGTGTGGTGCGCAGTATCTACGATGGCTACCGAATCAACCGCTTGGGCGACTATATGCAGCTTAACCGCGTGGGTGCGGCAGGTCTAATCCTCGGTGCGCTGGCGTTGCTGGCATTCCCTCCCTCGCCGCTGTTCGTATCGGAGCTGATGATCCTGCGCGAGATGATGGCCGAGGGTCAGTGGTGGCTGATCGCGGTGATCTTCCTGCTGTTGTGCATTGTGATCTATTCGATCTTCTCGCGTGTGATCAAACTCTGTTACCACCCCAATCAGAGCTCGACGCGTCCGGCTCCTCACGCAACGGGGTTGTCGTGGTCGGCAATTGTGCTGCTTGGTGGTGCGTTGGTGATCGGTTTGACACTGCCCGAATGGTTGAAGGTATGGATCGACCAAATCGTTAATTTTTAGCTATCGGTAAGTTATGAAATGGTTTACAACATATAACAATGGCTCGGCTATCGACCTGCGCCAGATCCCTGCGCTCACGTATGCCGAATTTTTCGAGGCCGTGCGCGAGCGATTGAGTAACCCCGCGTGCCACGTGGCGCACTACTTCGGTGTGCCTGTCGAGGAGACTCGTCTGCGCGTGTGGTGCTTGATTTTGAACGATGAGGAGCATACCATTGAGGTGGCTTCGTACGATGTCGATTACTATGACGAAGAGTTGCCCTCGCTGACCAAGGAGTTCCCCGCAATGCACCCCTTCGAGCGCGATATGACCGAGCGTTGGGGTATTCGCTACGATGGTATGCCGTGGGATAAACCTCTGCGTGCGCCGTCGCGTAGTGCGCGTCGCGGTGGTACGGTGGACGAATATCCTTTCTATAAGATGGAGAGCGCGTCGCTGCACGAGGTCAATGTAGGCCCGATTCACGCGGGTATCATCGAGCCGGGTGCGTTCCGTTTTATCTGTAATGGCGAGAAGGTGCTGCACCTCGAAATCTCGCTCGGTTATCAGCATCGTGGTGTGGAGCGTCAGCTCGAAACCTCGAAGAGCCTGTTGCGCCAGGTTCTGCTGGCCGAGGGTATTGCAGGCGATAGCGCAGTGACGCATACAACGGCTCTGGTGCGCACGATCGAGAAGTTGGCGTCGTTTGATTCGTCGAAGGCGGGTAACCTCGATGTTGAGCGTGCCGTAGCGTTGGAGTTGGAGCGTATTGCGATGCATATCGCCGATACGGGTGCGCTGTGTATGGACGTTGGTTATCAGTTGGGTCAGGTGGCTTGCGAAGCTCTGCGTACGCTGACAATCAACACTACGCAGTTGTGGTGCGGTAACCGATTTGGTAAGGGCTTGATCCGTCCGTTTGGTACGAACTTCCCGATGACCGACGAGCTGCGCCAGACCATTCTGAAGAATGTAGCCGAGATTCGCCGCCGCTACAACGAGGTGCGTCAGGATATCAAGACTACTCCGTCGCTCTTATCGCGAATGGAGCAGTGTGGCATCGTTGGTACGCAGCAGATGCAGCGTATCGGTGGTGTCGGTCAGGCTGCTCGTGCGAGTGGTGTGGCGCGCGACCTGCGAGTGTCGCACCCGTGGGGTGTCTTCACCGATCGCATTGCGCACCAGAGCGTTATCGCCGAGCAGGGTGATGTGATGGCACGACTGATGATGCGTTGTCGCGAGGTGTTGCAGGCGGCCGATACGATCGCGTCGCTGCTGACCGATCTCGATTGCTCGGTAGGTTCGCCCGCTCCGCAGTGGGACGTTAAGTTGGCTCCCTATCAGCTGAGTACGGCCTTGGTTGAGGGTTGGCGAGGTGAGTGCTGCCACGTGGCGGTAACCGATGGCGAGGGCAAGGTGGCTTGCTATCGCGTGAAGGATCCTTCGATGCACAACTGGTTGGCGCTGGCTATCGCGGTACGTAGCGAGGGTATCAGCGATTTCCCGATCTGCAACAAGAGCTTCAACCTCTCGTATTGTGGTCACGATTTGTAACGAATAAATAGCTAAGAGATATGCTGTTCAATAAGTTAAAGGTATTCAAGAGCCACGGCTCACAATATATTCCCGACTTGAAGGCAGTCGAACTGCCCGAGATCTTCCGTGGTCGTCCCGAGTTGTCGGAGTGTGATGCTCAGACGGCTAAGGAGTTGGCTGCAATGTGTCCGACGGGTGCAATTACGGCCGCTCCGTTTACGCTCGATATGGGTCGCTGCCTATTTTGTGGCGAGTGCGCGCGTCGTGCTCCTCAGTCGGTGCGATTCACTAACGACTATCGTATCGGTGCTGCGCGCCGCGAGGATCTGGTTGTGACCACCTCGACACGCGCGATCCCCTTTGCGCACGAGGCGGTGCGAAAGGAGATCCCCGCGATGTTTGCTCACGCGCTGAAGTTGCGTCAGGTGTCGGCTGGTGGCGATGCGTCGGTCGAGATGGAGCTGAACGCAACGGGTAATGTCAATTTCGACTTTGGTCGCTACGGTGTCGAGTTTGTGGCGTCGCCGCGCCACGCCGATGGCGTTGTGATTACGGGTCCCGTGAGCCGCAATATGGCTGAGGCGTTGCAGGTTTGCTACGACGCGGTGCCCGATCCGAAGGTGCTGATTGTGGCTGGTAGTGAGGCCGTTTCGGGCGGTCTGTATGCCGAGAGTACGGAGGTCGATCGTTCGTTCTATGAGCGCTATACGCCTGATCTGTGGCTGCCTGGTGCTCCGACCCACCCGATGATTTTCATCGAGGCAGTGATGAACCTCATTGGTCGCGTGCGTCGCGGCGAGGAGAGCAAAAAATAGCACGCGATGAGAGAGTTGCTTACGATGTTCGGCTCGTTCTTCAAGATCGGCCTATTCACCTTTGGTGGTGGCTACGCGATGGTGCCCATTATCCAGTGCGAGGTCATCGACCATAGAGGTTGGGTCGATCGTGATGAGTTCGTCGAGCTGCTGACGCTGGCACAGTCGGCCCCAGGTCCGATTGCGCTCAATACGTCGGTATTCGTGGGCTACAAAATGCGCGGATATGCGGGCGCGCTGGCGGCTCTGCTGGGCGTTGTGGTGCCCGCATTTACAGTTATTCTGCTTGTGGCGATATATTTCGCGCAGTTCCGAGAGAATGTCTATGTCAATGCCGCATTCAAAGGTATGCGACCTGCGGTTGTGGCACTGATCGTGTCGCCCATCGTGTCGTTGTCGAAGGGTATGGGCGTGTGGAAATATGTAGTGGCGGCAGCGGTGGCTCTGCTTGTATGGTGGAGCGGCGTGTCGCCCATCTGGTTGATTATCGTGGCGGCCGTCGTGGGAGTGGCGATCGAATTATATAACAGTCGTAAACACGTCGCGCGATGATCTATCTGCAGCTATTTTTGAGCTATTTGAAGATCGGGTTCTTCGGCTTTGGTGGCGGCTATGCGATGCTGTCGCTCATTCAGCACGAGGTAGTCACCGAGCGAGGCTGGATCACAGCGAGCCAATTCTCGGATATCATCGCCATCTCGCAGATGACCCCTGGCCCGATCGCGATCAACTCGGCAACCTATATCGGCTATACCGTTGCGGGCTTTTGGGGCTCGGTTGTGGCTACAACTGCCGTCAGCCTGCCCGCGATGACGCTGATGATCCTCATCACGCGATTCTACATCCAACTGCGCTCGAATCGTTATGTGGCGAGTGCGATGTCGGCAATGCGTCCCGTGGTGATCGGTATGATCGGCGCGGCGGCTCTGCTGCTGATCTTCCCGCATGAGAATAGCGACCCGAATTTCATTGACGCTTGGAGCTGGGTGCTGTTCGTAGCTACGCTATGCGCGTCGGCGCGCAAGGTCAATCCGATATTGCTGATCGTTCTTTCGGCTGTTGCAGGTATTGCGATCTACGCCTAATATCCCTACAAAAACAATATGCCCCCGAATCGCACTGACTCGGGGGCGTATTGTATTATATAAGTATCTGCTTACTGCATCTTAGCGGGGTCGTGCTTGTACTTGAACACAACTGCGAAGAGCAGCGTCACAACCAATGCGTAGCCTGCAAAGATGTACCACGCGGTGCTCCAACCAGCCACCTGAGCCAAGCCCTCGGGCTGCGAGAATACGAAGCGATCGACGATAGCCTGCGCGCCGAGAGTGCCGATCGTAGCGCCGATACCGTTGGTCATAATCATAAACAGACCTTGAGCTGACGAGCGAATCGACGAGTCGGTCTCGGTATCAACGAACAGCGAGCCCGAAATGTTGAAGAAGTCGAAAGCAACGCCATAGACGATCATCGAGAGGATCAACATCCACACGCCGCCACCGGGGTTGCCAGCACCGAACAGACCGAAACGCAGCACCCAAGCGAACATCGCGATCAACATCACGCGCTTGATACCGAAACGCTTCAGGCAGAAGGGGATCAGCAGAATGCAGAGTGTCTCCGAGATCTGCGACAGCGAGATCAGTGCATTAGCGTGGTTTGCACCGAACGAATCAGCGAACTCGGGAATAGCCTTAAAGCTGTTGATGAAGGGGTTTGCGAAGCCGTTAGTGATCTGCAACGACACGCCGAGCAACATCGAGAAGATGAAGAAAATAGCCATCTTCTTCTGCTTGAACAGCGCAAATGCCTTCAAACCGAGAGCCTCGACCAGCGACTTCTTCTCGCTGTCAGCCGTAGCAGTGGGGCACGAGGGCAGGGAGAATGCGTAGACGCCCAGCAACACGCCCAGCACACCACTTGCGATGTACTGCATTGCGGTGCTCTGGAAACCGAGGAAATCGACTGCCAACATCGAGCAGATGAAACCTACGGTGCCGAATACGCGAATGGGCGGGAAAGCCTTTACGGTGTCCTCGCCAGCCTTACGCAGCACGGTGTAAGCTACCGAGTTCGACAGCGCGAGGGTAGGCATATAGAACGCCACGCTGAGAGCGTAGAGTGTGAAGAGCGTACCAAAGTCGGGCGTTGTGCCAGCTTGCAGACCATAGTAACCTGCGGCGAGCATAAATGCGGCAGCCAATGTGTGGCAGATACCCAACATCTTCTGCGCCTGTACATAACGGTCGGCGATGATACCGATAATTGCGGGCATAAACATCGATACGATACCCTGACAAGCGTAGAACAGACCGATCTTTGATGCCAAACCTGCGTTGAACAGATAGGTGCCCATCGAAGTCAGGTAGGCACCCCACACTGCGAACTGCAGGAAATTCATTACGATAAGACGTAATTTTGTGTTCATAATTCGTTGTATTTTAGTTGTTTATATTGTTTCGTGCGCAAATCGCGTCAAAAAATCTCAACAAATATAATATTTTTTTGTCGAAAAACTTGCATAGAAGAAAATCTTGCCTTAAATTTGCACTCGCAAAACAGAGATTGAGCTATGGTGTAATGGTAACACAACAGATTCTGGTCCTGTTTTTCCAGGTTCGAATCCTGGTAGCTCAACTAAAAACCGCGCTTTACGAAGTGCGGTTTTTTTGTTTTTCAGCCCTGCCGAGTTTGGTGGGGCTTTTTTTTGTGGGGGGCGGTGTGATTTTCGAGAGAATAGCCACACTCGGCGACAGCCCCAGCCCCCGAACTTGCCAGCCGCGCGAAGGCAGAAAAGCTGCCGCAGGCAGATTAATTGTGAATTGTGAATCGTGAATTCTGAATTGAAAAAGCCACGCTTTTTCTGAGCGCGGCTTGTTTCTTATCTGATCGAGTTCATTCGGATACTCGCTTTGACCAGAGCCAGAGCGCGGATTCGCTCGATGGGGATCTCTTTGTCGGCGTGGTGCGGGTTTTGGCTCACCAGCTTGACGTATCCTTCGCGATCCGATTTCTGGATATACTTCACCGTGATGTACTCCTCTCCCTCCAAATCGAGCGACAGAAGATACATATCGCCCCAAAAGATGTTGCTCGGGTCGTTCAGTTGCTTGTAGAGCACGATGTCGCCACTTTTGAGCAGAGGGTACATACTGTCGCCCGCAACGTAGATTGCGCCGTCGCACTTAGGCAGATTGGGAATGTGGATATAGTTGATCGGTTTGTTCGCCGAGCTGTCCGAAAAGAGGGGAACAAGACCCGCCGTACCCTCTATACTATATAAAGGTACGCTTTGCAGGGGAACGGTGTTGTCGGTGCGGCGCATAAAGGCTGTGAAGTCGGGCTGAGCATTGAACATCTCGCCGCGACCCGTATCGAGCCAATCGGGATTGACGTTCAACTCCTGCACCAGAATGTTCTTATTTCGCTCCGAGAGCGCTGCTTTGCCCGTCTCGATCATCGAGAGTGCGCTCTTGCCCACGCCCAGCTTTTGGGCCAATACCTCCTGCGTGAGGCCTAACTCTTTGCGAATCAATTTCAAACGCGAAACCATAGTCGTCGTATAATATTTTCTTATATAAATTAATCCAAAAAATTGAACAAAATTCAATTTTTGAACTTATCTTTGTCCTGCAAAGTTAAACAAATGAATCGAGACTACCAACAAAAATCGTGAAATTCTTTCAATGAAAGCGTTTTGCGGCTGTTTGTGGAGCGATTCAATAAATGAACCTAATTTAAACATCTATGTCAATGCTAAACATCACATCTGAGATTTACCGACTCGTGGCCGACCGTCTGCGCGATGCAGTGGGGGAGGCCGAATTCTTCTCTGGTACGATTGCAGTGGCGGCTGATATCGACTACACGTTGCGCACGACACTCCTGGTCTATCGCCGCGAGATGAGCGACGAAAGAGGCTTGTATAGTGCAATTTACGACATCGTGCCCGTGTGGTGGGAGTTTCATTCGGTGTCGATCGACGGCGAGTTGCTCAACGATTTCGACTTCGTGGAGTTGCGCCGAGAGCTGATCGACTAAACCGAAGCAACGGTTTCGGGCACCACATTTCCTACCTCAGGAGGACGCTCCGCCCGAATCCGCAAAATCCACAATCGGCGACCGCCATTTCCCGCCGAAGGACGCTTCACTCACCCAATCAATCCATTTCCAAACTTTTTCGATACTGGCGGTCGCTTTTTTTTTGAAAACCAATACCCGAAAATGCTTTATGATAAATTTTGAAGACTACGCTTCGACGGTCTATCCGTTTCTGACGCTCACCGATTTTCATCGAACCTATTATCGTGTTTTACAGATGTTTGCCGAGGGGCATATTCGCCGCCTGATTGTAACGATGCCGCCCCAGCACGGCAAGTCGGTCGGCTCGACCACGCTTCTGCCGGCCTATATCCTCGGGCTCGATCCCGATCTGCGAGTGGCGATCGCCTCCTACTCGGCCTCGTTGGCGAATAAATTCAATCGCCGTGTGCAGCGAATAATCGAGTCGAAGGAGTATGCCGAGCTCTTTCCGCAGACGACAATCAAGCAGGGCGGCAAGCCCGCCAACTACATTCGTACGGCCGATGAGGTTGAGATTGTTGGGCGTCGTGGTGAGTTGTTGTCGGTTGGGCGCGAGGGCGCGCTGACGGGCAATCGTGTCGATGTGTTCATCTTGGACGATCTCTATAAAGACGCAATGGAGGCCAATTCGCCCGTCACACGCGAGAACTGCTGGGAGTGGTATACCTCGGTGGTGCGCACGCGTATGCATAACCTTTCGCGCGAGTTGATTGTCTTCACGCGCTGGCACGAGGAGGATTTGATCGGGCGTATTGCTCGCCGCGAGCGGGTGGTGCAGCTCAACGATTGGTCGCAGATACAAGCGGTCGGTCGCAACGATTGGCTACACCTCAATTTCGAGGCGTTGAAGGAGTCGCTACCCACGGCGCTCGATCCGCGTGCGGAGGGTGAGGCACTGTGGCCTGAGCAGCAGGACGCCGAGCTGCTGCTGGTCAAGCGACGCTTGGATGCTGCTCGTTTCGAATGTATGTATCAGGGCTATCCCGCGCCTCAGGGCGGTCTGCTCTATGGTGACGGATTTGTGCGCTATGACACTCTGCCACGTGATGTGGTGCGCTGGGGCAACTATACCGATACGGCGGATATGGGCGATGATTACCTATGCTCGATCTGCTATGCGGTCGATGTCGACGGTGTGATCTATGTGACCGATGTGGTCTATTCGCGTGAGCCGATGGAGGTGACCGAGGGGCTTGTTGCCGAGATGTTGCGGCGTACGCAAACGCGCCAGGCGGCGATCGAGAGTAATAATGGTGGTCGCGGTTTTGCGCGTGCTGTGCAACGCCTTGCGCCCGATGTGCGTGTCGAGTGGTTTCATCAGAGCGGTAACAAGGAGGCGCGAATCCTCTCCAACTCGGCGACGGTGCTGCACGCCCTGCGTATGCCTGCGGAGTGGGCGGTAATGTGGCCCGAACTCTACCAGCACCTGACAACTTATCGCCGTCAATTTTCGTCTAATCGCTGGCACGATGCGGCCGATGTGGTTACGGGAATCGTCGAGCGCGAGGTTGTCGATCGCCACGATCGTCGCGTGCGCCATATCTCGTTTGTGGGCCGTTAGCCCCCCCCGCCCAACAAAAAGCCGCACCTCGAAAAAGGTGCGGCTTAAATTTTTTGAATGTTCGGACTCGTGACTACTCCTCGATATAGATCTCGAAATAGAGCGGCGTGTACGACTGAACCTCAGTGGTGACAGTCGTGGTTGTCTCAGCCTCGGCTGCGCTGCCCTGATTGTTCATCATCTCCTGATACATATAGTAGCTATAATAGTCGTAGGGATCGTAGCCGTAACCACCACCATAACCACCATAACCACCATACATCATATTGTAGTAGTTACTATAATAGTTGTTGTACATATTCATATAGTAGTAGTCCATCGAACTTGAAGTCGATGCCGAGCCGTTGCGATACTGGCCTGTACTGCCATAGCAGTAGAACGATGTCGCTACGATACGAGCCCACTGGCCCTGCAACAGATGAGGAATTGTGTAGTTCCAAGCCTTGATGTAACCCGAACCCTCGTCGCCACTCTCGTCGGCGCTCTCGCCATTGTTCTTGACGGTGAATTCCAGTGCCTCGCCTGTGCTCAGCACCTCGCCAAATACGCGACGCTTGATCGAATCGATATTGGTGTCGAACACGAAACCATCGAGGAACTTACCTACGTACCAAATCTTTACGGTCGAATCGACAGCAATCGAGTCGCCCTGATATGCTGTTTCGCCCTCAGGCAGACGGAATCTCTTGTCGACATAGAGGTAGTCGAGTGTGTCGTTCACGGGCTTCCAGTTGCCGGTTGCTGCGATAAAGTCGTCAACCTCCTTCTCCTCGTCCTTCACGGGGTCCTTGGTCACGTGCATAATCTCGAAGTCGATGATCGACGGAACGCTACCGTTGAGCGAGTACTGACCGCCATAACCTGCGTCGTTGCTCGTACCCGTAGCACCGTATGCCAGCGCCGAGGGAATGTAGATCGTACCCTTCGTGCCCTTGTGCATCTTGAACTTGGTGCCGTCGTGGTTGGTGAGCGTGTTGCGCATCAGGTAGTGAGTACCTTCGAGCAGATTGGCTGCATATTCGCCACAGAAGATGTAGTCAGGCACATAGTGAGTATATTTGGTGAATGTTCCCTGCCACTTAGCGATATCTTCGTAACGCGAGAAGATGACGTTGCCCGTCATATCGCGCATCGTGAAGTTATATTTCACCCACGTAATGGTATCGTTAGTTGCCAAACTCTTAGTGTCGCCATAGTCATTGACCTCGACCCAAAGGCCGTTGTCCTGACGCACTGCACGAGTACCCTTGTTGTTCACGTGTTTAGCAATCCACGCGTCGAGCGACTGCTGCTCCTCGACATCCATATCGATCTCGATCTTCTCGGCGCAAGAGGTGAATCCTGCTGCCAGAACCAGCGCCATCAACGCGTAACGCAAAAATTTCATAGTTTGTTTCATTATGTCGTTTGTTTCGTTTTATTCAACATTGTCAATCACCGTCACCATCATCACTGCTGACTTAGCCGCAATGACACCCATTGCGCGATCGCCATACGCTGCCTCATAAGGCATAAACGTGTAGACCGTATCGCCTTTGGCACAATCGGGTAACGTAAGTTCGAGCCCTTTTATTATGGGGTCGGTGCCCAAAATACGCACTGCGGGGGTAAAATCCCAATACGTTGTGTCCAGACCGTACTGCGAAGCCAATAGTGCGCCCGTTCCTCGGTTGTTGGTCGCAAACGGAGTGTTCGCAGGTGCTCCCTCGAACAGATAGGCCTCGTAGCGGAATGTGATCTGCGATCCCTCGGCGATAAGCTTCTGGGGACGATCCTCGCGGTAGATGTTCGAGATGTGGCGATAGGCGTCGCCGCAGCGGGTGTAATAGGGGAGCTTCTCGCCCGTCATCGACTGCTCGGCCTCCTCCTCACTCACCAACTTCATTCGCGAGGTCATATAGCTCACGAAACGATCCATCTGATCCTGGAATATATCCTCGCCTCCTTCGCACGCCACGACGCACATCGCCATCGATGCGACGAGCAGCAGGGTGATATTTTTCATTAATCGTTTCATACTACATAAACGTACATACCGCGTACAAATTGCAAAGATATAGATAAATTTTGAAATTTAGTACCACTTGCCCATTATATTCTATGAATATTTTAAATCGCGCGCGGAAGTGGCGCTAAAACTTGCAGAGTTTCGGAAAAGTTGGTTATCTTTGCACGTTAAAACTGTCACGAACAAAACTAAAAAATACAATATGGCTTTACAATGCGGAATCGTGGGTCTGCCCAATGTCGGCAAATCGACCCTGTTCAACTGCCTCTCGAACGCTAAGGCGCAGGCAGCAAACTTCCCTTTCTGTACGATCGAACCCAACGTGGGTGTGATTACCGTACCCGATGAGCGACTGATTAAACTCGCTGAGATCGATAACCCTAAGCGCGTGATACCCACCACGATCGAGATCGTCGATATTGCAGGTCTGGTTAAGGGTGCATCGAAGGGCGAAGGTTTGGGTAACAAGTTCCTCGCCAACATTCGCAATACCGACGCAATTATCCACGTTTTGCGTTGCTTCGATAACGAGAATATCACTCACGTCGATGGTACGATCGACCCCGTGCGCGATAAGAGCATTATCGACACCGAGTTGCAGCTCAAAGACCTCGAAACGGTCGAGAGTCGCATTGGTAAGGTGCAGAAGCAGGCTACTGCCGGCGACAAGAACGCTAAGCGTGCTTACGAGATTTTGTGTCGCTATAAGGAGGTTTTGGAGCAGGGACGTTCGGCTCGTACTGTCGAGTTGGATAAGGAGGATCGTAAGGTTATTCCCGATCTTAACCTGCTGACCGACAAACCTGTATTGTATGTTTGCAACGTAGATGAGCGTAGCGCCGCAACGGGTAATGCTCACGTCGAGGCTGTTCGCGCAGCTATCGCTGAGGAGAATGCCGAGCTGCTGATCGTGGCTGCTGCAACCGAGGCTGATATCGCTGAGTTGGAGGACTACGACGAGCGTCAGATGTTCCTCGAAGAGGTTGGTTTGACCGAGTCGGGTGTAAGCCGTCTGATCAAGTCGGCATACAAACTGCTCGACCTGCAAACCTACTTCACTACCGGTGCCGACGAGAGCCGCGCTTGGACCTTCACTCGTGGGATGAAGGCTCCGCAGACTGCGGGTATCATTCACTCGGACTTCGAGCGCGGTTTCATTCGTGCCGAGGTGATCAAGTATGACGACTACGTAGCTCTGGGTTCGGAGAAGGCTTGCCGCGACGTTGGTAAGATCGGCATCGAGGGAAAGGAGTACGTGGTGCAGGATGGTGATATTATGCACTTCTTGTTCAATGTCTAAGCCGCCCATAATTAATGCAAAAAAGAGTTAAAACGATGAATACAAGACAAACACGAGTACGTTTTGCACCGAGCCCGACGGGTCCGTTGCATATTGGCGGTCTGCGTACCGCGCTCTACAACTATCTGTTTGCGCGTCAGCGCGGTGGTAAGATGATTTTGCGTATCGAGGATACCGATTCGCAGCGTTTCGTTGAGGGCGCTGAGGAGTACATCAACGAGGCTCTGGCTTGGTGCGGTATCGAGATCGACGAGGGTGTGCGCGAAGGTGGCGAGTATGGTCCCTACCGCCAGAGCGAGCGCCGTGAGATCTACTTGAAGTACGCAGAGCAGCTGGTTGAGAACGGCAATGCCTATTACGCATTCGACACCCCTGAGGAGTTGGATGCAATCCGCAAGGAGTACGAAGAGAAGGGTGAAACCTTCGCTTATAACTATGCTGTTCGCGAGCGTTTGGCTACGTCGTTGCGTCTGTCGGCTGACGAGGTGCGCGAGCGTATCGAGCGTGGTGATCAGTGGGTTATCCGCTTCCGTATGCCTGAGAATGAGGATGTTGAGATGCACGACTTGATTCGTGGCGACGTGAAAATGAACACCTCGACACTCGACGATAAGGTGCTCTATAAGTCGGCTGACCGTCTGCCGACTTACCACTTGGCAAACATCGTTGATGACCATCTGATGGAGATCTCGCACGTAATTCGTGGCGAAGAGTGGCTGCCTTCGTTGCCACTGCACTACCTGCTCTATCGTGCGTTTGGTTGGACCGATTCGCAGCCCGAGTTTGCGCATCTGCCCCTGCTGTTGAAGCCTACGGGTCAAGGCAAACTCTCGAAGCGCGATGGCGATAAGATGGGTTTCCCCGTGTTCCCGCTCTTATGGCAGTCACCCACGGGTGAGACTGCACGCGGCTACCGCGAGGATGGTTACTTCCCCGAGGCTGTTGTCAATCTGTTGGCACTGCTGGGTTGGAACCCCGGTACCGAGCAGGAGATCTTCTCGATGCAGGAACTGATCGATCAGTTCTCGCTCGATCGCGTGAGCAAGTCGGGTGCACGTTTCCAGCCCGATAAGGCGCGCTGGTTCAACTCGCAGTATATGCACGAGCGCGACAACGCAGAGCTGGCTGAGGCTTATATGCCGCTGCTGGCTGAAAAGGGAGTTGAGGCTGAGCGCGAGCGTGTTGAGTATATCGTGGACTTGGTTAAGGATCGCGCTACGTTCGTGAGCGATATGTGGGATCTGACCTCATATTTCTTCGTTGCACCCACCGAATACGACGCTAAGTCGGTACGTAAGTATTGGAAGGGTGAAGTGCCTGCGCGTCTGGTTGAGTTGCGCGATGAGTTGGCTCAGTTGAAGGATTTCTCGGTTGAGGGTACCGATGTGTTTGTTCACGAGTGGAACGAGCGCAAGGAGTATGTTATCGGTCAGACTATGAACTCGTTGCGTCTGGCTGTTGTAGGTGCTTGCAAGGGCCCGTCGATGTTCGAGATTCTCTACGTTGTTGGTCGCGATGAGGTTGTGCGCCGCATCGACGCTGCGTTGGCCGCTATCCCCACTCCCGAGGAGTAAACGAAAGATCGATTCGATAATAAAAGCCGCACCTTTCGGGGTGCGGCTCTCTTTTTATAGTTTCTACGATAATTATCTTAGGAACAGCAATTCGCGGTACTTGGGCAGAGTCCACATCTGATCGTCGATAACTAATTCGAGCTTGTCGATTCGTGTGCGAATCTCCTCCAGATAGTCGGCCACAGTATCGTGGTAAGCGATCGCCTTGGCGCGCTCCTCGGTGATGCGGTTAGCCACCTTGCGAGCCTCGATCATCTCGTTGACCATACGCTGAATGTCGGCAGTGAGGGTCGAGATCTCCTTGATGAGGGCGATATCCTGCGTTGCGTCGAGGTTGAGCAACGACATCTTGTAAACCTTATCGAGCAACATCGCCTCGTATTTCGATGCAATGGGAACAATCTGATTCAGTGCCAAATCGCCCATCACACGAGCCTCGATCTGAATCTTCTTTGTGTACATATCCCAGCTTACGTCGGTACGCGCTTTCAACTCAACGTCATTCAGTACGCCCGTCGAAGCGAACATCTGCTTGGTCGACTCCGACAGCATACGGTCGAAGATCAGAGGTACCGAAGTCTCGCAATCCAAACCGCGACGTGCAGCCTCCTCTTTCCACTCGTCCGAGTAACCATTGCCGTCGAAAAGAATCGGGCGACACTCGTTGATCAACAGCTTAACCTCCTCGAAAATAGCCTTTTCGATCGAGTCGCCATTAGCGATTCGTGCATCAACGCGACCCTTGAAGATCGTGAGCTGCTCGGCTACGGCGGCATTGAGCGTGATCATTGCCGAGGCGCAGTTGGTGAGCGAACCCACCGCGCGGAACTCGAAACGATTACCCGTGAAGGCAAAGGGCGAGGTGCGGTTGCGGTCGGTGTTATCCATCAGCAACTCGGGGATCGAAGGAATACCCTGCATCTTGAAACCCGTCTTCGAGTCGAAGATGATGGCATCCTCGCTCTGGCTCTCGGCGATCTTGTCGAGAGCGGCCGAAACCTGCTTGCCGAGGAATACCGAGATAATTGCCGGCGGAGCCTCGTTAGCGCCCAGACGGTGAGCATTTGTGGCGGTCGAAACCGAGGCCTTCAATGCTCCGTTGTGGCGATAAACGGCTGCTATGATATTGGCAATGAATGTTACGAATTGGAGATTTGCCTGCGGAGTCTTACCCGGCGAGAGTAGATTGACGCCCTTATCTGTGCCGAGCGACCAATTGTTGTGCTTACCCGAACCGTTGATTCCCTTGAATGGTTTCTCGTGCAGCAGAACGCGGAACGAGTGACGGCGTGCAACCTTCTCCATCAGGATCAGCAACAGTTGGTTGTGGTCGTTGGCGAGGTTCATCTCTTCGTAGATTGGTGCCAGCTCGAACTGATTGGGTGCCACCTCGTTATGGCGTGTCTTGACGGGAATACCGAGTTTCAACGACTCGCATTCCAAATCCTTCATAAACTCGATCACGCGGTCGGGAATTGCACCGAAATAGTGGTCCTCCAACTGCTGGTTCTTGGCACTCTCGTGGCCCATCAGTGTGCGGCCCGTCAACACTAAGTCAGGGCGAGCAGCCCATAGACCTTCGTCAACCAGGAAGTACTCCTGCTCCCAACCCAGATATGTGGTCACGTGCTTAACCTCGGGATCGAAGTAGTGGCAAACCTCGCGCGCAGCCTGACCCACAGCCGAGATCGAACGCAGCAGAGGGAGCTTATAGTCGAGCGCCTCACCCGTATATGCGATGAAAATGGTTGGGATACAGAGCGTTGTATCGACAATGAACGCGGGTGACGTAGCGTCCCACGCCGAGTAGCCGCGCGCCTCGAAAGTGTTGCGGATACCGCCATTGGGGAATGACGAAGCGTCGGGTTCCTGCTGAATGAGCAACTTGCCCGAGAACTCTTCGAGCATACCGCCTGCACCGTCGTGTTCGAGGAAGGCGTCGTGCTTTTCGGCGGTACCTCCCGTCAGCGGCTGAAACCAGTGAGTGTAATGTGTAGCGCCTTGATCCATAGCCCATTGCTTCATTCCCGATGCGACTTCGGCAGCGATCTCGCGCGAGAGGGGGGTGCCGTTGTCCATCGTGTCGAGCATAGCCTCGTAGGTCTTTTTGTGGAGATAGCGACGCATTGCGGCGCGGTTGAAAACCTTCGTGCCGAAGTATTCCGACGGGCGGCCTTCGGGGTTTTGAGCAGCGAGGGGCTTGCGGTTGATAGCCTCCTCGACCATTCTGAATCTGAGCGATGACATTGTGTAGTGTAAGTCGTGATTAGTTTGGGCAGTGCGCAATGTCTGTTTTCGTTTTTGCGCAACTATGCGACAAAAATACAAAAAAATATGTTTAGGGTGGATAATTTCGGGCGACTAAATTTGATAAATTCGATTAATTTTTCTAAATTTGTAGGTCGCATATTCGCGTGTGCACGTATTAAGAACTAAAAAATTAAAACCAAATAGACTATGACACGTAAATTTACCACGCTGATTATCACACTTTTTGCAGCTTGCAATGTGTTCGCAGCACAGCCCACGGGCGAAATCCTCAAAGAGATCAAAGCTATGTATGCACCTGACAAACGTACGGTGCTCTACGACATCGAAGTCGATGAGTATCCGAGTGTTACAGTTGTGACGGGTCGTACAACATCGAAAGAGGCACTGAATCAGACTATCGCAGCGCTCACTGAGAAATTTGGCGACAAGAAGTTGGTGAACGATGTTCGTCTGCTGCCCGATGCAAAGATGAATGGCGAGATCTACGGCGTGATTGACATCGCAGTGGCAACCGTGCGCCGCGAGGGTAACTACTCGTCGGAGCAGCTCACTCAGTTGCTGATGGGTATGCCCGTACGCGTACTCGACGATAACGGCTGGTTCTATGTACAGACTCCCGAGGGTTATCTGGGTTGGGTCGCTAAGCGCGGCGTCAAGACTATGACCCTCGACGAGTATAACGCTTGGGTTGAGGCCGATAAGGTTGTCTATCTGCCTACCACCGGTTGGATCTACGAGCAGCCCGACCTGAAATCGGCTCACGTAACCGACATCACCGCTGGCTCGATCGTGCTGAACAAGGGCAAGACTAAGGGTAAGTTCATCGAGGTTGAGTTGCCGAAGGGACGCAAGGGTTATCTGTTGCGCTCGGATGTTGAGGACTTCGAGGTATGGAAGAAGCGTCGCCCTACAGCTGATGCAGTGGTAGCTGAGGCGCAGAATCTGCTCGGTACTTCGTATCTGTGGGCAGGTACCTCGACCAAGATGCTCGATTGTAGCGGTATGGCTAAGACGGTCTATCTGCTCAATGGTCTGGTGCTGGCGCGTGACGCATCGCAGCAGTGCCTGACGGGCGATAACATCGACGTATCGGATAAGGACTGGACCAAGTTGAAGAAGGGTGATTTGGTATTCTTCGGCAGCAAGCGCGTAACCCACGTTGGTGTATATATGGGCGACGGTAAGTTTATTCACGAGGCAGGTTTGATCCACATTTCGAGCTTCAACCCCGACCACGAGGAGTATTCGAGCTATTGGCTCAAGCAGCTGATTCGCGCAACCCGCATCATCGGTACTGAGGATAGCAACAAGGGCGTTTGGTCGGTTGAGAACTGTCCGCTCTACAACAAGCAGTAAACTGAAAAATAAAATAACTTAAAACTATACTGAGACTATGAAAAGAAGAGATTTTATCAAGAAGGCATTGGCAACAGGTGTAGTTGCTACGGTAGCCCCCACATTGGCAGCATCGGCTTTCCCGTCGGTAGCAGCAGCGGTAGGTAAGGGTAAGAAGTCGTCGGTCGGTAGCGATAAGATGAAGCTTACGTTCTGGCGTGCTGACGCAGCGCTGGCTCACCCCTTCACCGTTTCGGGTTACACTCGTACTCACACCCCGATCGTACTGACCAAGATCGAGTACGCAGGTTATGAGGGTTATGGTGAGGCTGCTATGCCTCCCTATCTGGGCGAGACCTCGGAGTCGGCAATGGCATTCCTTAGCCGTATCCAGCCTATTCTTGACAAGTATAACTCACCCTTCCTGCTCGAAGATATTCTGTTTGAGGTTGATAACCTGACTACCTTCAACACCGCAGCTAAGGCAGCAGTAGATATTGCTCTGCACGACTTGGTAGGTAAGTTGATGGGTCAGCCTTGGTACAACATCTGGGGTTACGATCGTATGAAGGCTCCCGACACTTCGTTCACTATCGGTATCGATACTCCCGAGGTAGTTCGCGAAAAGACCAAGGAGGCTGCTCCCTACAACCTGATCAAGGTTAAGTTGGGTACTCCGCAGGACGAGGAGTTGGTAAATGCTATTCGTTCGGTTGAGCCCACCAAGCCTCTGTGCGTTGACGCCAATCAGGGCTGGAAGGATAAGCACCACGCTTTGGAGATGATCCACTGGTGCAAGGAGCATGGCTTCGTATTCATCGAGCAGCCTATCGGCAAGTACAACCTCGACGATATGGCTTGGATCACTCAGAACTCGCCGCTGCCCACCATCGCTGATGAGTCGTGCCAGCGTCTGATTGACATTCCGAAGTTGAAGGGTGTATTCTCGGGTATCAACATCAAGCTGATGAAGTGTACCGGTATGCGCGAGGCTAACAAGATGGTTTCGTTGGCTCGTACGCTCAATATGAAGGTTATGATCGGCTGTATGACCGAAACTTCGTGCGCAATTTCGGCTGCATCGCACGTTGCTTGCGCTTGCGACTGGGCTGACTTGGACGGTAACGTGCTGATCGCTCACTCGTCGGATCCCTACGATGGTATGAAGGTGGTTGATGGTAAGGTTATCCCCAGCGACCGTCCGGGTATCGGTATCGTAAAGCGCACCGATCTGTAATTGATGGATCACACGCCTAAACTGAAAAGATTATGAAATTGAAAAACATATTTGCTCTGTTAGGTGTTGCTACTGTTGTGACATCGTGCGCACCTAAGGCTGCACCCGATCCGCTGACCGAGGCGTTGAACGTAGGTGAGCTGACCGTAGCCGAACAGTTGATCGACGAGCGTATGGCCGTTGCGACCGACGAGACCGAGATTGCGCAGCTGACTTGGACTCGCGACTCGATCAAACTCGTACGCCGCGATTTCCGTCGTGATAGCGCATACGTAGTTGATTATATTAAGAAGTATATCCCCGAATTGACAGCCGAAAAGGTTGCTGAGTGGGAGGCTTCGGGTGTTCTCGAGTATAAGGTTATCGACGGCAAGAAGTGCTACTTCCGCAATGCAGGTCCCAATGTGTTCCGCGTTGACGAGTGGGCAAAGGAATTCAAGAAGGAGCTTTCGGACGATAGCTCGCTCGATAAGGTTCTGGCAGTGAATATCCCCGAGATCGTAGCAGCAGGTAGTGGCGAATTGGCTGCACCGCGCCGTATGAAGGTTCGCCATTCGATCACTCTGAACGAGAGTGGTGCAATCGTGCCGGGCGATACAGTTCGCGTATGGATCCCCATTCCTCGTATGGACGTTCCTCGTCAGAAGGATTTCGTAGCGCTCGAAACCAGCGAGAACTATTACAACGATCCTACTGCACTGCACAATACCGCTTACTTCGAGCGTGTAATCACCTCGGCTGAGGACGCAGCAAAGCCCTTCTTCATCGAGTATGAGTACACCTCGTATGGTCAGTGGTACGATATGACCAAGATGGAGACCAAGCCTTACGATACCGAGTCGGCTATCTATAAGGAGTACACTGCAGAGCGCTTCCCGCACGTGGTATTCTCGGATCGCATCAAGGAGCTGACTGCTGAGGTTGTTGGTGACGAGCAGGATCCCATCAAGAAGGCGAGCCTGATCTTCGACTATATCACTGCGAAGTACCCCTGGGCGTCGGCTGTAAACTACTCGCTGATCCCCAATATTCCCGAGTACGTTGTTGCTAACTCGAAGGGTGACTGTGGTCAGGTTGGTTTGTTGATGATCACTATGTCGCGTTGTGCAGGTATCCCCGCACGTTGGCAGAGCGGTCTGATGTTCCATCCCGACAACTGCAACCTGCACGACTGGTGCGAGCTCTATTTCGAGGGTATTGGTTGGGTTCCTTGCGATCCTTCGTTCGGTCGTCCGAGTCCTCTGTTGGCTTCGACCGGTATTGGCGATAAATTCTTCAATACAGGTATCGATTCGTATCGTATGATCGCTAACCTCGACTACACCCGTGACTACTCGCCCAAGCGTAATTTCGGCCGTTGCGATACAGTTGACTCGCAGACCGGTGAGGCAGAGACTCAGCGTGGTATGTTGTTCGTTGGTGTCGATTTCAGTTATAGCTTCCGCGTTTTGGAGTATAAGTAATCGATCGGCGAATAACCTGATAGAACGAGGCCGTCACGAACAATTCGTGACGGCCTCGTCTGTTTTTGTCGTATGGTCGTGCTACTTCGTGGTCGAATCTTTCGGTGTGCATTGACCCTTGCAGCACGCCTCGGCTGAGTGATAGTAACGCTTGTCGTGGCGAGCATTCTTGCCGTGCGGCATTACGGCACTGTTGTAGTCGGCCTGCCACTTCTCATATTGCTGGGGTGTGAGTAGGCTCTTTAACTTGGCGCGATAGATCGAGTCGGCCTCGTCAAATAGAGCCTGACGCTGCTCGGCCGTGAATGATGAGTTGTGACGTGTGGCGTGGAAGGCCTCAGCGCGCTGGCGGTTGAGTTCGTGAATGGCGCGTTTCTGCACGTCGTTCAGTGCCAGCGATTTGGCCATCTGATCGGTTTTGCGCTCGATCATCATCTGGTGATGTTCGGCGCGTTTTTCGGGGTTGTGATTGTGGGCCGCAGTCGAGCCGATTGCGAGTACGGCCGCCGCAATCAACAGAAATCGAAATGGAGGTGTCATAAAGCGTTGTTTTATGATTAATAGACTATCTCTGAACGCTCTGACATCTGGCTGAATATGTGCGGATTATTCGGCTCCGGTGAGCCACTTTTTGAATTTTGGCACACGTGCCTTCGAGATGATGATGCGTTCGGGAGTCTCGACGTTCAAATTGAGTGCCAAACGACTACCAAACCACACCGAAATATCCTTCAAGGCTTTGCGTGCGACAATAAACTGACGATTTGCGCGATAGAAATCACCCTCGTCAAGCACACCCGACAGCGCCTCCAACGTGCGGTCGATCGCGAGCACCTCGCCCGAGAAAGTGTGTGCCGTAACGTGCTCCTCGCAGGTGTAGAAGAATGCCACATCTTCGGCTTTGAGCGGGCGGATACGGTCGCGCACCTGCACCAGAAATACGTTCTGTTGCATCTGGCGCGGCTCAGCCGCCATCGCGTTCGTGCGCTCGATTATCGACTTGCGCTCGGGAGCTGACAGACGGCGCAACTTCTCCAATGCGCGACGCAGGTCCTCCTTGGCGATGGGTTTGAGCAGGTAATCGATACTATTGACCTTGAATGCTTCGAGTGCATATTGGTCGTATGCTGTGGTGAATATGATCGGGCAATTGATGTCGACGTGCTTGAAAATCTTGAATGAATCGCCATCGGCTAGATGAATATCCATAAAGATCAGCTCGGGACTCGGATTCGAACGCAGATAATCGACACTTTCGGCGACCGATTCGAGCACACCAATCACCTCGATCGACGGTTCGACCTCCGAGAGCAATGCACGTAGATTGACCGCAGCAGCGGTTTCATCCTCTATGATAAGGGTCTTAATTTGCATAAAATGTTTGGATTGAGGTGATGTTATTTTGATTCGTTAATGAGGGGTAGGTGTACCTCGAAAGTCTTTTCGGTGCGGATTACCTCAATGTCCTTCTCGGTGATCATCAACCAGCGCGACGAGAGGTTTTTCAATCCGATGCCAGTGCTGACCTCCGACTCGATCTTCGGGATCACGGGGTTCGAAACCACAATCGCGCCATCTTTGGTATAGATCGAGATCGTGAGCGGTTTTGATCGGGTTATAGTGTTGTGTTTCACCGCGTTCTCGATCAGCGGTTGCAGTGCCAGCGAGGGCATCTGACGCTCCATATACGAGGGGTCGATGTCAATATCGAAGAAGAGTTTCTCGGCGTAGCGCACCTCCAACAGATAGCGATACGAATCGAGGAATTGCAACTCGTCGGCAACGGTTGAGAGGGTATTCTGCCCGTTCTGAATGATATAGCGGAACACGTGCGATAGTCGGTCGATGTAGGTCAGCGCTTTTTCGTTGTGTTTCTCGCGCACCAACATCGAGAGCGAGTTGAGCGAGTTGAACAGGAAGTGGGGGCTGATCTGGCTTACCAATGCGCTGTAACGGGTCGAGAGATTCTCGGTTTTGAGCTGTTCGTTCTTGATCTCAATACGCTGACGCTGGTAGAGCAAGTCGTAGATGCGGGCGTAGAGCACTGCCACAACGTAGACGAACATACATTTGAGCATCAGCACGATATCGAGCGAATTGCGCGGTGTGTCAGCCTTGATGCCGAGCACGGGTGCAGCAAAGAAGAAAGCTACCACAATCAGTAGACTGGCCGAATAAGGCAGAAAGTATCGCTGCCAGAGCGTTCCCTTACGCGATACGCGGGTTACGATCGTGAGCACGACGAACATCAGCAGTGCGTAGCAGATGATCTGCAATGCGGTCTGTGAGTTCGAGTTGGGTTTGTCGAACTGAGCGGCGTAGTCGTGCACCTCACCGTTGAGGGTTTCGACGGTGAATAGTGAGTGGTGTGCACCTTTGACCTCGGGGGCCAATGCTGTGACGCGCATACGGTCGCCATCTTTCAGTCCGTAACGCCATACACGACCCGAATTTACATAGACCGTGTCGATCGGGCAACCCTTGTCCATTACCAGATAACCATAACCGTCGGGCATAATGTGCAGTGTGCCCTCGGTTGTGATTTCGACCTTGCGAGCCTCGTACTCTTCGATCCACTGCGGACGATCCTTGTCGCTGTTTTGCGAGGCAAACAGCACCAGCAGATACGAGAAGTTGATCAGCAGGCTGACTGCGATCGAGAGCAGCACGTTGCTCCAAATGACGCGAGCGCGGGGCTTGTAGGTGATCATAGTGGTATGCATTTTTTTATGGGCGTAATGTGGTCTAACCCAAAAGTTTATAGAGTAACAATCCGGTGCATAGGAGAACCATCATAACCATTATCGTTATGATGTACGTTTCCAGGAATGAGGGCCTCTTCTCCTGCATAGTACGCTATTCTTCGGTGTACCAGCTTGCGTAGAGCATATAGTCACGAGCCGTGCGCTCGATGATCTCCTTGCGCTGCTCGGGAGTGATCTCCTTCACCTTCTTGGCGGGTACGCCTGCATATACGCTATTGGGTTCGAGCTTCGAGTTTGAGAGCACCAGCGCATTTGCAGCGATGATGCAACCCGAGGGCACTACTGCGTTGTCGAGTACGGTTGCACCCATACCGATCAGACAACCGTCACCGATGCTTGCGCCGTGAATCGTAGCGTTGTGACCTACCGATACGTCGTTACCGATGTGTGCCTGCGAGGGGTTCTTCGAGCCGTCGAAGAGGGTGTGGATTACCGCGCCGTCCTGAATGTTTGTGCGGTCACCGATGGTGATTGCGTTCACGTCGCCACGCAACACTGCGCCGTACCAGATCGAACAACCCTTGCCGATTTTGCAGTTACCAATGATTGTTGCGGTTTCGGCCAAGAATGTATTTTCGCCAATTTCGGGCTCGTAGCCACGAACTTTTCTAATGATTGCCATTGTGTTGTTTATGTTTTTTATTGTTAATAATCTCGCTATTCAAAAATGCCGTAGTTGTATTGCACATCTTCGAGTATCCAATCTTTCATCAGCTCCCGATACTCCTCGCGCCACGGATAGGTCGCGCTTTTATCATTCGCCAATCCTGAAAAATGAGGAGCAACCTGCTGCAACTTAGGTCGTCTGGCGGAGTCGAAAACAAGCCACGCTAAAATGCTGTATTTGTCCAAATTGCCGCCCTTGGCGCGCAGTGTCGCTTTGTTGCGTATGTAGAATCTAACCATTGAAACCTCGCCAACCGAGTTGATCGATATCTCAATATCTGAAATTGGCAACTCTAAATAGGTCAAAAATTTGCCGAGAGTTTGGTTGTAATATACGCCCGCAGTTTTCGTGCCCCAATTATGTTTCAAGTATGCTATTGTGTCCTTGCCAAAACTATCGAGAGGCGTATAGCTCGGTTGAACATCTTGCGCCTTGATCGCCTGCGAAAGGCAGACCGATGATAGTATCAATAGTATGATCTTCCTCATATTGGCAGACTAATAACTCACAAATATACAATATTATTATGAGATTTCCGCGCGGTGGGGCCTAATTTTACCGTTTCAGTCGGAAAGGGGTGGTTGCGCGCTCCTCGAATCCGCAAGCACGATAGAGTCGATGTGCCGCCTGGCGTGAGGGATTCGACGTGAGGTCGAGCGTGGTAGCTCCGCGCTCCGACGCCTCAGCAATAGCTCGCTCGACAAGTGCACGACCAATACCTGCACCGCGCTCGGCGTTATCGACAACGACATCCTCGATCCAGGCCTTGCGGCCCGTCAGGGTGGGGTAGAGAGCCAAAACCAACACGCCCACGATGCACCCGTTGCGACGAGCTGTGAGCAGCAGAGTGTCGTGCGAACTTGCCACCTCGTCGAAACGCGACGGATCGACCTCCTTCGTGGTGAGTTGAGCCACGAGTGCGGATATCTGCTGGCGCTCCTCGTCGCTGATCGAGCGCAAAATATCTATGGTCACTTCGCTCATAATCCTCCTATGAATTTAATGATCGCCTCGGCGCACAGCTCGGGCTCCTCGATGAATCCCATATGTCCCGATTGCTCTAACCAAACCACCTCGGCCTGAGGGTGTCGGGCAACGACCGCTTCGGCGCGCTCCTGCGGAATGTAGTCGTCGTGGCGGCCGAAGATAAACATTTGGGGCACATTGAGTTTAGAGAGCATTTCGTTACGGTCGGGGCGTGCGCCCATGCCGCGCAACAGAGCCATAATACCCTCGTCTTCGTTGAGGTATGCGATCTCGGCACAATCCTGAATCTCGTCGGCAAAACGCTTGCGGTTCTGCTCGGCAAAGCGGCGTGCGGGAGCCGTGCGCACCAGCAACTCCTTACGACCGGCTGCAATGGCGTCGATTTCGCGCTGGCGTTCGGCAGCCTTTTCGGGGGTGTCGGCATTGGGTGTCGCGTGCAGCAGCACCAGGCCCGCCAACTGCTCGGGGTATCGCTCGGCAAAAGCCAGCGCAGCGTAGCCACCCATCGAGTGGCCGACCAACGTGCAGCGCTCCACGCCCAGAGCCTCCAACAGTGCACTGACCGTATCGGCCAGCATCTCCATCGAGTGCTCCGTGCCCTTGATCATCGAGATTCCGTGTCCGGGCAGATCGAGCGATATGACGCGCGCGTGAGGAATGAGCAGATGGGCAAAATCCTCCCAGATGGTCATCGACTCCAAATAGCCGTGCAGCAGCACGACGCAGCGTTCGCCTACTTGCGAGTCGGCAATATGCAGTGCGGTGTCGCCCGCCATTATAAACTTTTCGTTAAAAGCCATATTTGGTGAGTGATTCTAAAATGTTTTGTACAGTGGTGGAAAACGCGAGGCCTCTACTCCTCGTCGTCGTCGTAATAGTCGCGGGCTGACTCGCGGGGGCGGTAATCGAGCAGATCGTCGTCCTCGTCGTCGAAATGACCGTAGAGGTTGTGTCGCTCCTTACCGCTTTTGTGGATCGGAGCGAGTTTAGGATTCTTTCGTCCATCGGCAGTCGAGTCGAAAGAGCGAGAGTCTTTGTTTATTTTCATTCGTTGCGGAATGTTGTAATCTTAAAAGTTTCAGTGCAATGTTAGCAATTTTTTTGCAAAGTTGTAGCGTATCGACCGAAAAAAACGAATAGTGTGGTCAAATATCACGCAATATCTCGAAAGTTTTTATTACTTTTGTAAGTTGGATAGCGTTTGTTTGCGCCATTGGATTTGGCACGGATTTTTACGGACAAACGCGACTATGTCCTTTCGTCGGGCGCAGTGTGAACAATGGATCGCAGTAGTGATATGAATTTTTGGAGCCGAGTGATATGTCTGCTCATTGTAGCAACGATGGCTGTGGGATGTGGCGTGACGCGCCGTATTCCGCAGGGAAAGTATCTGCTCCAAAAGAATGAAATCGAGGTCGATAAGAGCGTGCCGCGTGACGAGCGCATCACAGCTCCCGAAATCGATCGCTACGTGCGTCAGCAGCCGAACAAGCGCTTCCTGGGTACCAATTTCTATCTGTGGACCTACCTTTCGGCCAATCCCGATAAGCAGAATTGGTGGAACAACCTCAAACGCCGCATTGGCGAGGCTCCGGTCTATCTCGACTCGTTGCAGACCGAGCGCTCGGCCTCGAACATCAAGATTTATATGGACTCGCGCGGCTATTTCAATTCGGAGGCTTCGTACGAGATTGATACCACATCGCGCCACCGCGCCATTGTGACCTATCGCACCAAACAGGGACAGCCCTATCGCATCGGGCAGATCAAGTATCGTTTCCGCGATCGTTTCCTCGAACCGATTATTTTGGCAGATACCGCCTCGTCGTTGCTGCATGAGGGTAATGTGCTGGACTTTACGGTGCTGGATAAGGAGCGCTCGCGAATCAGTACGATGTTGCGCGATAATGGCTACTTCAACTTTACGATCAACAACATTCTCTACGAAGTTGATACTACGGTGGGCGGCTATCGTGCCGATGTGACCGTTGAGGTGCGTCAGGTACTGACGGGTTATAACGATCGTGGTAAACCGATTATGGACAACAATACGGTCTATCGATTGCGCAATGTCAACCTCTTCTCGAACTATGACCCGACCGTGGCGCGTAGTGACAGCAGTTTTATGCTGCGTCTTGATACAATCGAGTATCGCGGTCTGAATATCATCTACGACGATAAGTTGAAGGTGCGCCCGAAGGTGTTGCGCCAAACGATCGATCTGTTCCCCAACCACTTGTTCAGTGCGAAGGGAATTCAGGATACCTACGACAAGATTATGCGTGTGGGTTACTACCGCAGTGCCAATATCCAATTCGAGGAGGATACGACCTCGACTGAGGTGTCGTTCATTGGTGCGGGTACAACGGGTGTCAACCACTCGCTATCGACCAAGGAGGGCTACCTGAACTGTAATATCTTCTGCACACCCGCCCTGCCGCAGAGTTATAAGGTCGAGTTGGAGGGATCGACCACGTCGAGTTTCTACGGACTGCGCGGTACGGTCGGTTACCAGAATAACAACATCTTCCGCGGAATGGAGCTGCTTGATGTGTCGTTCTCGCTCGGTTATGAGTTTATGAAGGGCGCCGAGGCAAAGCGCAAACGTGCATTCGAGATCGGTGGATCGGCCTCGCTGTCGTTCCCGCGATTTATCGTACCGTTCAATATCCGCCGCTCGGCATCGATCTCGAATCCGCGCACGAAGGTTGAGCTGTCGATCAATTCGCAGGATCGTCCCTACTATCAGCGTGTGCTGTCGAGCGCATCGTGGAGCTACACGTGGGGCAATGGCCGCTACTCGAACTATGCCCTGCGCCCGATCGACCTGACGCTGATTAAGGTGGGATATATCGATCCCGAATTCCTCGATCGTCTGCAAAATCCCTACCTGCGCAATAGTTACTCGCAGCAGCTGATTGCAGGTATCTCTGGCTCGTACGTATTTAACAATCAGATACGTAACATCAACGGTAACGCTACCAACCTGCGCTTTAATTGGGAGACGGCAGGTAACCTCGTGGGTGCGCTGTCGCACTTGCTGTCGAAACCCGCACCCGAGCGCGATCACTACAACATCTTCGGTATCCGCTACTCGCAATATTTCCGTACCGACCTCTCGTTCAGCCGCAAGGAGGTGCTGGGGGCAAAGACAGCGCTGGCCTATCGACTCTATGCAGGTGCGGGTTTGGCTTATGGTAACTCGACCGAAATCCCGATCGACCGTCTGTTCTATGCGGGTGGTAGCAACTCGATGCGTGGCTGGGCGGCACGAACGCTCGGACCGGGTAGCGTGACGATCACCGAGGATCAGCGTATCTATCCGAGCCAGGTGGGTAATATGAAGATCGAGGCCAATCTCGAATTCCGTTTCCCGATTTGGAGTATGTTCAATGGCGCGTTGTTCTTCGATGCGGGTAATGTATTTATGATCGGGCAGAAGGGACGAGAGTATGCCGAGGGCTCGGTCTTCCATTTCAATGACTTCTATAAGAATATAGGCTTCAATACGGGTCTGGGTATTCGATTGGATATTTCGTTTGCTGTGCTGCGTTTCGACTGGGGTATCCGCCTCTACGATCCTAACCAGCCGATGGGCGAGCGTTGGATTCACAACTTCCGCTGGAAGAATACCGCCCTGAACTTTGGCGTCGGCTATCCCTTCTAACGATTCACACACCTTTGCAGTTTTATCAGAAATTGCCACTAATGAAGCCCATTCTCAGCGAGATGAGGCTTTTTTTTATCCAAAATTTGTGGTGTTGAAAAAAAACGTTACCTTTGCGGCTCGAAAATTACAATGTGGAAAGATTTGGACTGATTGCAACCACAATAAAAAATCGCTAAAACAGCACGTTTTTTATTCCAAACAGCCAATTTTTCCCATTTTATACGTTTAACAAAAAAAGCAGTATAACAATGGGTTTTTTATTTACATCGGAGTCGGTTTCAGAGGGACATCCCGATAAAGTTTCAGATCAGATTTCAGACGCAATTCTCGATGAATTCCTGCGCCACGACGAGCAGTCGAAGGTAGCTTGCGAGACACTTTGTACGACCGGTTTGGTTGTCGTAGCAGGTGAGGTACGTTCGGAGGCATACGTTGACGTTCAGGGCGTTGCGCGTCGTGTTATCGACCGTATCGGTTACAACAAGAGCGACTATCAGTTCGACGCCGCATCGTGCGGTATTCTGTCGGCAATCCACGAGCAGTCGTCGGATATCAATCAGGGTGTAGTGCGCCAGACTGAGGATGAGCAGGGTGCAGGTGACCAGGGTATTATGTTCGGTTACGCTTGCAACGAGACTCGCGAGTTGATGCCCGCAACGCTGATTCTTTCGCACGTTATTTTGAAGGAGCTGGCAGTAATTCGCCGCGAGGGTGAGGTGATGACCTACCTGCGTCCCGACTCGAAGAGTCAGGTGACGATCGAGTATGGTGACGATCGCAAGCCCCAGCGCGTACACACTATCGTTGTTTCGACTCAGCACGACGAGTTCATCGTAGCTGGCGAGGGTATGACCGAGAAGGAGGCCGAGAAGGCTATGCAGGACAAGATCCGCGAGGATGTTCGCACGATCCTGATCCCCCGCGTGAAGGCTCGCTTGGAGCGTGCTAACGATCCGCTGGCTGAGTTGATCGGCGAGGAGTATATCTTGCACGTGAATCCGACGGGTAAGTTCGTGATCGGTGGCCCGCATGGCGATACAGGTCTGACTGGCCGTAAGATCATCGTTGACACCTATGGTGGTCGTGGCGCTCACGGTGGTGGTGCATTCTCGGGTAAGGACTCGTCGAAGGTTGACCGTTCGGCTGCATACGCTGCTCGCCACATCGCAAAGAATATGGTTGCAGCGGGTATCGCTGACGAGGTGCTGGTTGAGTTGAGCTACGCGATCGGTATCGCACAGCCTCTGAGTGTATATGTCGATACTTACGGTACATCGAAGCTCTCGATGAGTGATGGCGAGATTGCTGAGCATATCGCACGTCTTTTCGACCTGCGTCCTGCAGCTATCGTACGTCGTTTCGGCTTGAAGAATCCTATCTTCGAGGCAACGGCGTCGTATGGTCACTTCGGTAACCGCCCCTACACTCGCACCGAGAAGCTCGTGCGCGATGGCAAGGAGGTTGAGGTCGAGGTTGAGTTCTTCGGTTGGGAGAAGCTCGACGCAGTTGAGATGTTGAAGAAGGAGTTCGCGCTCTAATCTGCTACTCGACAAATGATTAAGCCGTACCTTTCGGGGTACGGCTTTTTTTGTTCAAGATTATCTTCGGTTTGCAAACCAAATATAGTCCGCACAACCGACAAGCCTATATGAAGCGAAAAGGCCGACCGTCACGGCCGACCTTCTCTCCCTTAAACCTATAATTATGTGTGCCCACACGGAAGTGGCTGAAAGTGTGATGCGAGCAATCGGTTGCTCGATGTGGTGGCTCTAAGGCCACGTGTTGTACTCGCCGTAATGCACTCGTTTGGTGCCGGTGATATCGACCCAATGGAGTGCGATTTTGCGAGGCTCGTCGCTACGCAGGGGCGTGGTGTCGAACGAGATACGGTGTGACGAGATCATCGCTCCGTTGTCATTCTTATCGTCGTCGCCGATGTGAATCAGATAGAGATTCAGCACTTGTGCATCGGGATCGGGGCAGTAGAGCTCGAACTTGTGTTTTTGGTTTGTCAGCGATTTGTAATCCAGGCGCAGGTCGAGGTGAGCCTTGCCAATATGTATCGAGCTGACCGCAACGGGCGAGCACTCACGCGTTGGTTCCTGCCCGATGATGATCTGCTGGCAGGGGATTGCGAGTACTGCATTGAGCTGAATAGCGTAACCCGCTTTGCACGATTCGGGAACCTGCGTCGGGTCGAGGTCGCCGAGAACGTGGTAGTTGATCAGCACGCGGTTGCCGCTGACAATGGGGGGATTGGCAATACTCAGACCACCGAAATCGCTTGCAACGAGCAGTGCGATGCCGTCGTCGCGGATAATGTAGCGATCGGCAATACCATCCGCAATGTAGAGCGTTCCGTAGTCGATGACATAAGCGTTGCCATCGGGAACTATATCGCCCAGATCGTCAGCCTCCGAGCACGAGCAGAGGTTGACCGCCACGGCGAGCAGGAGTAATATGTTCAAAATACGTTTCATCATAATCTCTTTACTATAATAGACGCGCGAAGGGGCCTAAATGTGCCACGTGGGCGTAATTTTTTTCAATTTTTATTCATTTTTACCGAAATGGAACCTCGCACCCGCCTGTAATGTCAGCGAGAGAGGGTGCTCGGTGCGGTAGCTCAGCGGCTGGTTGTTGTTGAAGAAGTAACCCGCACCCGCCTCGGCATACAGACCGATATGTTTGTTCAGCTTCAACTCGGCACCTACGGCAACCGACGTCGAGAGTTGAACACCTTGACGATCGATCTGCTGCGTGGTGCTGATGCCTACGCTCTTGTCTGCCGTGCCGACCGTCTGGATTCGTTTGGCTGAAACCGCGCGCTCGACAGCACCTCCGGCACGAGCATACATCTCGAAACTATTGGCGTCGATGAACTTATAGCTCGCCGAGAGGGGTACACCTACGTAGTGCAGCTGCTGTGTGGTGGTGTAGGTGAAGACGCCCTCGGACTTGCCCGTCGAGTGTAGATAGGTGTAGGTAACGCCCGTTTCGAGAGCCCAGCGGTTGGTCAGTTCGTACTGCACGCCCACACCGACCGTAACGGGTGTGCGGTGATTCAGCTTGGTCTCGGGTTGATGACGGAACGTGGGAGTGGACGAACTGAGCACTTCGAGAATCTCGCCGTGCGAATTGTTGAGCACCTCGGTCTTTGTCATACCAGCCTCGGCCAAACGTGCGGGTGAGGCCTTCTGGTTGCTCAGCTGGCTCATATTCGAGGCATAGAGCGAGGTAGTTATGCGACCACCGCTACGCTGACGCTCCTCGGCCAAGACCTCTTGCAGACGCTTCTGGAACTGCTCCTGCGGCGAGGGCTCGTTGCTCTTTTTGGGTGTGGATTTACGACTGTTGTTGGTTGCAGTGCCCTCGGTGCTTGGGGTAGTTGTTGCGCTCTCGATCGACACGTTGCTATTGGTACTTTCGACCTCCTCGATTGACTCAATCGAAGGTGTGCTGTCAATGCGATTCACTACCGCCATAGCGGTGCGGCGAGGGGCGATCTCGATCTCTTGTGCCTCATCAATAATCGGCTCAACCTCGGAGGTGGCGGGGTCGTAGAGTACGCTTGCCTCGGCCAGTAATTTCGACGAATCGGGCTGGGGTATGAGGCGCACTAATCGATTGGCCAACAGTCCAATACCTAACAGCAACATCGCAGCAATGCCATACTGCCAAGCGCGTCGCAAGCCGAGTCTTTGGCGGCGGTGCGGAGCGATGGTTATAGGCGGAGTTGTCGGCTTTGCGGCGGCGTCAATCTCGGCCATCGATACGGCGATGCGATCCCACATATCGGCTGGCGCATCGACACCGTGGTCGGCGAGTCGGTCGCTAAATCGCTTCTCGAATTTATCGTTTGTTTCGTTCATATCTTCGTCTGTTTTTTTATTTTCTCAATAGTTCGATCATTGCCTCGCGGGCGCGTCGGAATTGCGAGCGAGCGGTGCTCTCCTTGATCCCCAACTCTTGGGCGATCTGATGATAGTCAAGCCCATCGACTACGCGCAGGTTGAACACCGCACGAGTTACGGGTGTTAGCTGTCCGATCATAGCCACCACCTCCTCGGTCGAGTAGCGATCGAGAATGTCGGGGCTGACGGCCGTCTGGTTGATTGTGGCAATGTTGCTCTCGATCTCGGTGATATCCAAACGGTTGCTGCGACGTAGGTGATCGAGTGCTGTATGTACTGCAATGCGACGACACCAACCCTCGAACGATCCCTCACCACGATAGTCGCTCACGCGTGTGAAGATCGTGATGAAACAGTCGTGCAGCAGATCCTCGGCCTCGGCACGATTGGGCACATAACGGCACAGCACTCCGAATATGAGTCGTGAGTAACGCTCATAGAGTTCGCGTCGTGCGCCGTTATCGGCCTTTCGGCAACCGTCGATAATCTGTTCGAGTTCCACTCTGGCGGGGTTTCTTTTTCGGTTTTTGGGTGGTGCTTTGCGGGTTTCCGCAATGCTTTTTATTATATAGACGCAAAAATGGGCATTTTCGTTGCATCAAACAACAATTTTTTGTAAAAAAAGTTTAACTTTGTGCTTTAAGAAGAACGTAAACATATAAAAATATTGAACTTATGAAAAAAATTGGTATCGCGTCGGATCACGCAGGTTTTCAACTTAAAGAGTATTTGATCGGTTGGCTCGGAGCAAAGGGCTACGAAGTCTATGACTATGGCTGCCCGAGCGAGGAGAGTTGCGACTATCCCGATTTTGCACACGCACTGGCGTCGGCAGTTGAGTCGGGTGAGGTTGATGGCGGTGTTGCGATGTGTGGCACAGGTAACGGCATCAGTATGAGCCTCAATAAGCATCAGGGTGTTCGCGCGGCTCTGTGCTGGACTCCCGAGATTTCGGCTCTGGCCAAGCAGCACAACAATGCAAATATCTGTGTTGTTCCTGCACGTTTCATCGATCACGACGAGGCTACTGCAATTCTGTCGGCTTACTTCGAGGCTGAGTTCGAGGGTGGTCGCCACCAGCGTCGCGTTGAGAAGATTCCCGTACAGGTCGAGAAATAGTTTCGAGCGATGTTCACGGCCGATAAAAAATTATATGTGGCTCACGGCCCGTCGGGTCCGATCTCGATCGAGGGTAGTATGGCCAACCGTCACGGTCTGATCGCCGGTGCGACGGGTACGGGTAAGACCGTCACGTTGCAGGTGCTGGCCGAGACCTTCTCGCAGGCGGGTGTTCCCTGCTTTATGGCCGATATGAAGGGTGACCTTTCAGGTATCAGCCAGAAGGGCGCGATGAGTGGTTTCATCGAGAAGCGTTGTGCCGAGTTCGGTATTACCGATCCGCAGTTTGCGGGTTGTCCCGTGCGCGTGTTTGATGTCTATGGTGAGCGCGGTCACTCGATGCGTACAACCGTGAGTGAGATGGGCCCGCAGCTGTTGTCGCGCTTGATGCAACTGAACGAAACGCAGAGCGGTGTGCTCAATATTGTGTTCCGTATTGCTGATGATAACAGTCTGTTGCTCATCGACTTGAAAGACTTGCGACTGATGCTCGACTATGTGGCTAAGAACGCAAAGCAATATACCACCGAGTATGGTAATATTTCGTCGGCGTCGATCGGTGCGATCCAGCGCTCATTGCTGGCAATCGAGAGCGAGGGCGGCGATAAATTCTTTGGCGAGCCTGCATTCAATATCTTCGACCTGATTCAGACTGAGGGTGGTCGTGGTGTGATGAATGTTCTGGCGGCTGATAAACTGATGCTCAATCCCAAACTCTACTCGACCTTCTTGTTGTGGTTGCTGTCGGAGCTGTATGAGAATCTGCCCGAGGTGGGCGACGCCGAAATGCCAAAGTTGGTATTCTTCTTCGACGAGGCGCATATGTTGTTCGATGGCACGTCGAAGGCGCTGGTCGATAAGATCGAGCAGGTTGTTCGCCTGATCCGCTCGAAGGGTGTGGGTGTCTATTTCGTAACCCAGTCGCCGACCGATATCCCCGAGGAGATTCTCGGTCAGTTGGGTAATCGTATCCAGCACGCTCTGCGCGCATTTACGCCGAAGGATCAGAAGGCTGTTCGTTCGGCGGCGCAGACCTTCCGTGTCAATCCGTCGTTCTCGACTGAGCAGGCAATTATGGAGCTTGGTACGGGCGAGGCTCTCGTTTCGTTCCTCGATCAGAAGGGTGCACCCTCGATGGTCGAGCGCGCTAAGATACTCTTCCCGCTGAGCCAGATTGGTGCTATCACTGATGATGAGCGTCGTGTGTTGATGGCGTCGGCTCCCGTTGGAATCCGAGCTTACGACATGGCTGTTGATCGAGTTAGCGCATACGAGGTGCTGACTCAGCAAAATGCTGAGGCTGAGAAGGCTGCAGCGGAGGCTGCGGCAGCCGAAGAGGAGGCCAAGCGTGCGGCTTTGGAGGAGAAGGAACGTGCCAAGAAGGAGCGTAGCGGCGTCGGTCGAGGTCTGTTGGGTACGTTGGTCGGTGCGGCTGCAACGAGCTTTATTCGTAGCGTGAGCACCTCGGTGGCCAAGTCGCTGACGGGCGGCACCAAGAAGAGTGGTAAGTCGATTCTGGGCAAGGCTGCTCAAACCGCAACAACTACTGCCACTCGCCAAATCGTTAATCAGACTTTGAAGAAGATTTTGAAGTAACTATTTGATGCTTATAAGATTAAGGTCGCCTTGCGAGGCGACCTTTTTTTGTATAGACAAACTCAAATGGCAAAATCTCCGATTTTGACACACGCGGTGGCGCCCACGACTAAAAGTCGCGCCGCCCCACGCCACCGCGTGCGCTCGTCAATACTGAAATTTTTATTAGCAAAGGTGTGGCGAAAACAACATTTTAGCCAATAATCTTGAATAAATAAAAAACCGCACCCCGAGAACGAGGTGCGGTCTTTTCGTAAGGCGAACCTAAGATTACTTCTCAGCGTTGTAAGCAGCCAGAGCCTCCTTAACCGAGCCGTGCTTCTCGAGCAATGCGTGTGCATCGTCGTACGACAGATCGGTCGAGTTCATAATCATACGGGTACCGCGATCCCACAACTTAGCGTTGGTGAGCTGCATATTAACCATACGATTGCCCTTAACACGTCCCATACGGATCATAATCGAGGTGCTGAGCATATTCAGCATCAACTTCTGAGCCGTACCCGACTTCATACGAGTCGAACCGGTAACGAACTCGGGACCTACAACAGCCTCCATAGCGTACTCAGCCTCAGCAGCAACGGGCGAGCCGGGGTTGCAAGTGATCGAACCGGTCAGCAGACCGTTCTCGCGAGCGTCGCGCAGACCGCCGATAACGTAGGGGGTAGTACCCGAAGCTGCGATACCGATCAGGGTGTCGAGCTCGTTTGCGCCAAACTCCTGCAACTCTTTCCAAGCCTTGTGGTTGTCGTCCTCAGCCGACTCAACTGCGCTACGCAGAGCCTTGTCACCACCAGCGATCAGACCGATAACCAAGTCGGGCGAAACACCGTAGGTGGGGGGCAGCTCCGATGCATCGAGCACACCCAGACGACCGCTGGTACCTGCGCCGATGTAGAATACGCGACCGCCCTTCTCCATACGCTCAACGATCTTCTCGACCAAAGCGGCCATTACGGGGATCGACTCGCGAACGGCCAGAGCTACTTTCTGGTCCTCGTTGTTA
>JAFNVH010000005.1 GCA_017379895.1 Rikenellaceae bacterium
ATGTTGCTCGTGACGGCGGCTCTGCTCACCTTTGCGGCACGTGCCAAGGAGCGCGAGAAGAGCGAATTGTCGTGGCGCGATGCGTGGATCATCGGTTGCGCACAGGCGGTGGCGGCTATGCCGGGTCTGTCGCGCTCGGGTGCCACGATTGCAACGGGTCTGCTGCTGGGTAACAAGCGCGAGGTGGTGGCGCAATTCTCGTTCCTGATGGTACTGCCCCCGATTCTGGGCGAAGCCCTGCTCGACCTTATCAAGAGCTCGGGCGAGGCGGCCGCAACGGGTATCTCGGCAGGCGTAATGGCGGCAGGTTTCGTGGCGGCATTCGTTACGGGTTGCCTGGCTTGTAAGTTTATGCTCGGCATTGTGCGCCGCGGCAAGCTGACCTGGTTTGCGGCCTATTGCGCGGTGGCAGGAGTGGTGGCTATTCTGAGCTATATAATATAGTATATGTCTATGGAGAACAACAATATAAACTATCCCGAAGGACACATCTTTGTGGTCGATAAGCCCTACGAGTGGACCTCGACCGACGTGGTGCGCAAGATCAAATACAACCTGCGCCACAAGGGTTTCAAAAATATCAAAGTGGGCCACGCCGGAACGCTCGATCCGCTGGCGACGGGCATTCTGATTGTCTGCGTGGGCAAGGCTACCAAGATGGTCGAGCAGTTGCAGGCCGAGGAGAAGGAGTATGTGACCGAGATGATGCTCGGCGCAACCACCCCGAGCTACGATATGGAGCACCCCGTCGATGCGACCTATCCCACCGAGCACATCACCCGCGAGAAGGTCGAGCAGGCGCTCGCGGAGCTGTGTGGCGAACGTATGCAGACCCCGCCCGTCTATTCGGCCAAGAAGATCGACGGTCGTCGTGCCTACGAGTATGCCCGCGAGGGTGCGCTGACCGAGACCGAACCCAAGATGCGTCAGGCACTGATCAACATCTACGAGATGGAGTTGTTGGAGTACGATATGCCTCGCATCAAGATTCGCGTTCGTTGCAGCAAGGGCACCTACATTCGCTCGATTGCGATGGAATTGGGCGAAAAACTCGAGAGCGGAGCCTATCTTTCGTCGTTGTGTCGCACTCGAAGTGGCGGTTTTACCCTCGCTTTGGCACAAAATCTCGAAAAAATATTGGAAAATCTCTAATCGAGTGAAACAAAATCGAATCGTTTACGTATTGTTTATATTAATGCGCTGTCTTTTGCAGTAAACAAAACTAACAAACACGATATGAAACTTTCGCAGTACGGCTATTCGTTTTCGCCCGAAATGTTGGCAAAGTATCCGACCGATAACCGCGACGACTCACGCCTGATGGTCATCAATCGCGCAACCGGTACGATCGAACACAGAACTTTCAAAGATGTAATCGAGTACTTCGATACGGACGACATCTTCATCTTCAACAATACCAAAGTTTTCCCCGCACGCCTCTATGGCAACAAGGAGAAGACCGGAGCAGAGATCGAAATCTTCCTGCTGCGTGAGCTCAATCGCGAACAGCGTCTGTGGGACGTGTTGGTAGATCCGGCACGTAAAATTCGTATCGGCAACAAGCTCTATTTCGGCGATGACGACCTACTGGTGGCTGAGGTGATCGACAACACCACCTCGCGCGGTCGTACGCTGCGTTTCCTGTTCGATGGCGACTACGACGAGTTCAAGAAGGCACTCTACGAGCAGGGCGAAACTCCCCTGCCGCGCTGGGTACGCGAGAAGGTCGAGGAGATCGACGCCGAGCGCTACCAGACTATCTTCGCTAAGCACGAGGGCGCAGTAGCTGCTCCTACGGCAGGTACCCACTTCTCGAAGCACCTGCTGAAACGTATGGAGATCAAGGGTATCAACTCGACCGAGATCACGTTGCACGTGGGTCTGGGTAATTTCCGCACGGTCGATGTTGAGGATCTGACCAAGCATAAGATGGACTCGGAGCAGGTCATCGTAACGCCCGAATCGGCCGAGGCTGTTAACCAAACCAAACTGAACGGCCACCGCGTAGTTGCTGTGGGTACAACCGTAATGCGTACGATCGAGAGTACGGTTTCGACCAACGGTATGTTGAAGCCCTACGACGGCTGGACCAACAAGTTCATCTTCGCTCCTTACGAGTTCACCGTAGCTGACGCTATGATCTCGAACTTCCACCTGCCCTATTCGACTCAGCTGATGATGGTGGCAGCATTCGGAGGCTACGACCTGGTAATGGAGGCCTACCGCGTTGCTAAGGAGGAGGGGTACAGATTTGGTACTTACGGCGATGCAATGCTGATTCTTTAAAAATTTTTCGTAACTTTGCAGAATTATAGAAAAGAGTAGAATAATGGCTAAGAACAGAATTCTATACGTTTGTCAGGAGATTGTCCCCTATCTGCCCGCGTCGGATATGGCCACTCTCTGTCGCACGCTGGTACAGGCAATGCAGGAGCGCGGCAACGAGATCCGCACCTTTATGCCTCGCTATGGCTGCATCAACGAATATCGTAACCAACTGCACGAGGTTATCCGCCTGTCGGGTATGAACCTCATTATCGACGATAACGACCACCAGCTGATTATCAAAGTGGCATCGATCCCGTCGGCTCGCGTTCAGATCTACTTCATCGACAACGATGACTGCTTCTCGCGCAAGGCCGTGATGGTCGATGAGGAGGGCAAACCCTTCGAGGACAACGACGAACGCGCGATCTTCTTCGCTCGCGGCGTACTCGAAACAGTCAAGAAACTGCGCTGGGAGCCGACGATCGTTCACTGCCACGGCTGGTTCTCGAGCATCGTGCCGATCTATCTGCGCGAGGTCTTCTCGGACGACCCGATCTTCAAGGACGTCAAGATCGTAGCGTCGATCTACGACGACAGCTTCGAGGGCGAGTTGAGCAGCGAAATGCGCAAAAAGATCGTCAACGAGGGCGTCGATGTAAATAATTTGAAAAATATTGAGCACCCCTCATACCAAAACTTGATGAAACTCGTTATTGATTATGCCGATGGCATTATCATCGAGACCCCTTCGCTTGATGCCGAGGTGGCCGATTATCTGGCTGCAAGCGGCAAAAAAGTGCTTGAATATCAAGATAAAACAACGACTGAGTATTTGGACAACTATCAGAAATTCTATGATTCGTTATAAAATGAGTTTGCGCCGAGCATTTTCGGCCGTAATGGTTCTCGTAGCCGCAGTAGTGGCTCTGAGCGCCTGCACCGAAGTCAACGATGCGATCGGCAGCGACCTGATTCCTGAGAATCAGCGAATGACCATCAGAATCGATACCCTTCACAATCTCGAAACCTATCTGACACAGAGCGACTCGGTTAAGTCGAGAATCGTCGGTAGTAGCGATGCATTTTTGGGTCAGCTGCGCAACGATACGTTCGGTTTGCGCCGTTGCTCGTTCATCGGTCAGTTCCTGCCTACGCAGGTACCCTATACCGCAGGTTTCGGTCTTGACCCGATCCTCGACTCGGTGATGTTCACCTACTCGATCTCGGACTACAAGGGCGACACGATGGCCTCGCAGAAGTTCTTCGCTTACGAGGTCAACAAACCCTTCATTCCCGAGGATTCGACCTTCTACGTGACTTTCGACGCTGAGGGCTACATCAATCCCGAGCCGCTGTTCGAGTTCGAGATCACCTCACCTACGGCAACCTCGTCGCGTGCACACCTGACCGAGGCCGGCCGCAAGTTTGTCAAGCGACTGATGGAGACCGACACCGTAACCTATTACAACGATACGTTGTGGGTGAATAAGTTCCACGGTCTGTACGTAGCTCCCGCCAACCCCGATCAGGAGTCGAAGGTGATTTATAGCACCGAGACCTCGTACACGGGTTTGGAGCTGTGGATGCGTGACCACGACTCGGTCGACCACAACCTGATTTACGATACGATCTATGCAGCATACGCCTTTTACGCTAAGGACGCAAAGGTGGGTAACATCTCGGCAAATGTTGTTGAGCACGACTACACAGGTTCGATCGTGGGCTCGCTGGGTATCAACGACACGCTCGCGGGCGACCCGACTCAGCGTACGATCTACGTCGAGGGTATGGGTGGCGTGATGGGCTACTTGAAGGTGACTGATCAGTTCATCGATATGTTGACCGATCTAGGCGACGAGATGAAGAATGGCGGTTACTCGACCGTTTCGATCAACCAGGCGATGTTGTATCTGCCGCTGACGGTCGATGTGACCAATCCGGCGGAGCGCCCCGCAGCAATCCCCTTCCTCGATGCAGCACCCACGCGTTTGGGTCTGTATACCAACTTCGCATCGCAGACGGGTATTCCCGACTACGATCCCGAATATGAGGAGACTCTCTCGTCGACCTATGGCGATGAGTACAAACTGCCCTATGGTGGCGAGTTGAACCGTTCGCGCGGTTGCTACACGATGGATATCACCGCATACATTCAGCGAATGTGGAGCGACTATCTGAAAGCTGATGGCGATCTGCAAAAGATTCAATATCGTTCGATCTACATAGCACCGACGGTGAAAGAGTTGTTCACGCTGGGTCAGGTTGCACTACGAGGCGACGAAGATTTGCAGGTGGTGTTGACATACACGCTAATGCGATAGCAAATCGACTGAAAAACAACGAGATCACGACCTAAGAGCGCACGCGCCTTAGGTTTTCTCGTTTATAAGAGAATAAACCGAAAAATGTCCGCGATCGCGCGCGCGATCCGAATATTTAAGATAGAATATAGCAACGAAGAGCAATGCAGGAAAATCTGGTAATCGTCGAGTCGCCTGCCAAGGCAAAGACGATCGAAAAATTTTTGGGTAAGGACTACGTCGTGAAATCGAGCTTCGGCCATATCCGCGACCTTGCAAAGAAGGATCTGGGTATCGACCTCGATAGTGGTTTTCACCCCATCTATGAGATCCCTGAGGATAAGAAAAAGGTGGTAGCCGAGTTGAGCAAGCTGGCTCACAGCGTCAAGACGGTGTGGTTGGCTTCCGATGAGGACCGCGAGGGAGAGGCTATCGCTTGGCACCTGACCGAGGTGCTGGGCCTGCCCGTCGAGACCACCAAACGAATCGTATTCCACGAAATCACCAAGAAGGCTATCCTCAGCGCAATCGAGGAGCCGCGTACGGTCAATATGGACCTGGTCAATGCGCAGCAGGCACGCCGCGTGTTGGACCGTTTGGTAGGTTTCGAGCTGTCGCCCGTACTCTGGAAGAAGGTTAAGCCGAGTCTGTCGGCAGGCCGCGTGCAGAGTGTTGCGGTGCGACTGCTGGTTGAGCGCGAGCGCGAGATCATCGACTTCAATCCGGTGGACTATTTCCGCGTTGTGGCTCAGTTTGTTCCCGAGGGTGACGACAAGACGATGTTCCGTGCCGAGCTGAATCACCGCTTCGAGAAGCGCGAGGAGGCTGTGGCGTTCCTCGAAAAATGCAAGGGCGCACGTTTCACCGTCGTGAAGAGCGAGGAGAAACCTTCGCAGCGCGTTCCCGCACCCCCCTTCACCACCTCGACCTTGCAGCAGGAGGCTGGTCGTAAGTTGGGTATGTCGGTTTCGCAGACAATGTCGCTCGCACAGCGTCTGTACGAGCAGGGTTTGATCACCTATATGCGTACCGACTCGGTCAACCTGTCAGATCAGGCTCTGGCGCAGACCAAGGAGGAGGTCATCAAGCTCTTTGGCGAGAAGTATCACCAGATTCGTAACTATAAGACCAAGACCAAGGGCGCTCAGGAGGCTCACGAGGCTATCCGTCCGTCGTACCTGGATCGCACGACTATCGAGGGTAACTCGGCCGAGAAACGCCTCTATGAGTTAATCTGGAAGCGTACGGTAGCATCGCAGATGGCAGCTGCCGAGATCGACCGCACGGTCATCACGATCGACACCAACGACAGTGAGGCTCAGTTCATTGCAACGGGTGAGGTTGTTCGTTTCGACGGTTTCTTGAAGCTCTATTCGGAGTCGACCGACGACGATCAGTCGACCGACACGACACAGGGTCTGCTGCCCGAACTATCGGTAGGTCAGTCACTCAATGCGCAGACGATCACCGCGACACAGCGTTTCACTCAGGCACCCACGCGCTACAACGAGGCACTGCTCGTCAAGCGTTTGGAGGAGCTGGGTATCGGTCGTCCTTCGACCTACGCACCCACGATCACCACGATCATCAATCGCGGCTACGTGGTGAAGCAGAACAAGGAGGGCGTTAAGCGTTCGTACGAGCAGCTGACCTTCGACGGCAAGCGTATCCAGTCGAAGATGCTCTCAGAGAATATTGGTAAAGAGAAGAGCCGTCTGGCTCCGACCGACATCGGTATGGTTGTGAACGACTACTTGGAGTGCTCGTTCCCGACCATTATGGACTACAACTTCACGGCAAGCGTCGAGAAGCAGTTTGACGAGATCGCCGAGGGCGAAACCGAGTGGACAAAGATGATTGGCGAGTTCTATTCGGCCTTCCACCCGACGGTCGAGCAGGCACTCGAAACTCAATCGACCAAGACAAATCAGGTGCGTGTGCTGGGCGTTGATCCCACCTCGGGCAAGGAGGTTACGGCACGTATCGGCCGCTACGGCCCGATGGTTCAGATCGGCGGCAACGACGGCGAGAAGGCACGCTTTGCAAGCCTCAAATCGGGACAGTTGATCGCATCGATCACCTTGGAGGAGGCGTTGGAACTGTTCTCGCTACCGCGCGATTTGGGCGAGCTCGATGGCGATCGTCTGGTTGTCGGTTTGGGTAAGTTTGGTCCCTATCTGCGTAATAATAATAAGTTTACATCACTGCCCAAGAGCGAGGATCCCTATACAATCGGTTTCGAGCGCGCTGTGGAGCTGGTCAAGGCTCACGAGCAGGAGATGGCTACGGCAAATCTGCCCGTCAAGACCTTCGCCGAAGACGCCGAGATGCTCATCAAGAATGGTCGCTACGGTGTCTATATCGCCTACAAGGGCAAGAACTATCGAATTCCGAAGGGTCGCAAGGTTGAGGAGCTGACCTATGCGGATTGCCTGAAAATCGTCGAGGGAAGCAAGAAATAGTTGTTTCGATCGAAATTTTTCGCTATCTTGCGGAGCGTTTACCACCTTTTAGCGGGTTGGCAAGCGCTCCGCAAGTGCGTTTTGGGAGCCGCCGATGATGGCCTCGGGGCGCACGTGGAGCGAGGAAGGCGCAACGTGAAACAGACAAAGAATTATTAACAAATACAAAAACACTAACACACTATGAAAAAACTTATTCTTGCTGCAATGTTTGCTGCATTGGCACTCGGCGCACAGGCACAGCCCCGCAAGGGCGAAGCTCAGAAGCCCGAAGGCTACAAAATCACCGATAAGGATTGTGTAGAGGCAACCTCGATTAAAGATCAGAGCCGCAGTGGTACCTGCTGGAGCTTCTCGGGTCTGGCATTCCTCGAAAGCGAGATCTTGAAGAATGGCGGCGAAGTGGTCGATCTATCGGAGATCTGGATCGTTCGCCACTGCTACGAGCAGAAGGCTGAGAAGTTTGTTCGTCTGCACGGCAAACTCAACTTCGCTCAGGGCGGCGCAACCCACGACGTGCTGAACACTATCGAGGAGTTCGGTATCGTTCCCGAGGAGGTCTATCGCGGTCTGAACTACGGCACCGAGAAGCACAATCTCTATGAGGTTGATGCTGCGTTGCTGGGCTACTTGGAGGGCGTGATCAAGCAGAAGACCCTCACTCCCGTATGGAAAGATGGTTTCAACGCTATCCTCGACGTATATTTCGGCCCGAAGGTTGAAAAGTTCACCTACAATGGCAAGGAGTACACTCCCAAGTCGTTCGCCGAGTCGCTGCCCGTTGATCTGTCGGACTACGTTTCGTTCACCTCGTTCACTCACCACCCCTTCTACACTCAGTTCGCTATCGCAGTTCCCGATAACTGGGCTTGGGGTCTGTCGTACAACGTACCCCTCGACGAGATGATGCAGATTATGGATGCGTCGCTCGATGCAGGTCACTCGATCTATTGGGCTACCGACGTGAGCGAGAAGGGCTTCAGCCGTCAGTTGGCTATCGGTGTTGTTCCGACTGTTAAGTTGGAGAACTTGGAGGGTACCGAGGCTGAGCGTTGGGGTAAGATGACTCCTCAGGAGCGCGACGCAGCTCTGTACAGCTTCTCGAAGCCGACCGCAGAGTTGGAGATCACCCAGCAGATGCGCCAGGTGGCTTACGACAACTACGAGACCACCGACGACCACGGTATGCAGATCGTAGGTCGCGCAGTTGACCAGATCGGCAACAAGTACTTCAAGGTGAAGAACTCGTGGGGCGAAGTAGGTCCTTACAAGGGTTACTACTATTTCTCGTATCCCTTCGCAGCCTACAAGACGATGAACATCGTTGTGAACAAGAAGGCTGTTCCCGCGAAGATCCGCAAGGCTTGCGGTATCGAGTAATCGACTGATACACTTAGGTTTAAAGCCGCGCTCCGACAAGGAGTGCGGCTTTTTCAATTCACAATTACGCGATTTCGCAGAAATCGTCCAACATCGTAGGCTCTCCCGTTGGGCGACCGCCCCAGCCCACGATGGTGCGTAATAAAATGACGGAAAAGACAAAGCGTGAATCGAAAACAGAGCGTCCGACCCGCACACTGCAGATCGGACGCTCCCCCCTTTTAATTAAATAAAATCGCGAAAGTTTTAAAGTTTTTTAGGTTGTGGGGTTGATGATCGGCTGACTACATAAAGTCGGCAACCGTAAATTTACCCTCCTCGAACAGGTGTGTTGCACTCACAGGCTGGTACTCGTGGGGCACATATTCGAGCGTCTGCGCCATTGCGAACTTGCCACTCTTAGCGGCATAGACCACCACGATCAGACCCGATGCCGAGCTACGGGGCAGCTTCTCCAATGCCTTGAAGTCGCCCGCTGCAACCAACGTCTCGACGCGGTTCACGTCGGCGATGTTGAATATAAGGTCGTGGCGCACGAGTTTCTCTCCCGTAGGAGCATAGTGGGGTTTGACCGAGTCGCCAAAGAGCCAATAGCAGATCATAGTTACGCCCGTAGCGAGCACCATAAATCCTGCCATCATCAGATACTGATAGAGGTCGCGGTTCGAGGCAAATGGTTCGATTTGGTTTGCACCGAGCATTGTGCCAGCAGCTACGACGGTGATAATGATTCCAAGAATGGGGTTGTAGCGACGAGCCACAACGGTGTCGGGCGAGATGCTGTAAAGCACCTCATCAATATGTTTTTCCATTGATATTTAAAGCGGTTTTGAAATAGATAATTATATAACTCAACAAGGTCGAGAGCCAACACAACAAGCTCCCGACACATTCGAAACTTAAATGTATGTCGCCTGAGTTAAATAATGATTCTCCGTAGCGAGTAGATGTACTTCGTACGTAACTTCGACGGAGAAAGACGATACAGACGGGTATCGTGGCCCGCTTTAAGATTGTGATTCGAGAAATTGATTCCGGCACGATGCTCGATCGATACGTTGTTGTGCGTAGTGAAATTACGTGCCGAGATGATACGCACCGATACGCCCGCAACGCGAGCTACAAGAGGCGGTGCTACGAAACGCGAATTGTTCTCGATAGCCAGATGCATCGCCTCACGACCGTCGTGCTCGGTCAGCTGCTCCTGCTGAGTCGAGGTGCTCTGCTGCATATGGCGATTTTGCACGTTTGCCTCGGCAGAGATGCCCACAAATGCACAAAACAGCAACGTTGCAACAAGTTGCAACATTCTATGAATCTTCGCGTTCAAGTTTGAGTGTGTCGGTTTTGGAGTGCTACACCTGCGCTCCGATCGGCAGCCGAATATGCGACCACCGATCGGGCGGAGAGTGTATTACTATGAGGTTACGCGTTCTTCTGCCAGATCAGAGCCGCAGCACCCATAATGGCTACGTTCTTATCCTGAATGCTCGACGGAATGAGCTCGACCTTGTTCTTCCAAAGCGAGAGCATTGACTCCTCCATATACTTCTTGGTGGGCTCGAAAATCAGATTGCCAGCTTTCGCCAGACCACCGAACAGAACGATCACCTGAGGTACGGTGAGCGCCACCACGTCAGCCAGCGCACGACCCAGCTTCTCGCCCGTATAGCGGAATGCCTCCAATGCGATGGGGTCGCCGTGCTTTGCGGCAGTCGAAACCATCACTGCCTCGAAATCCTTGTATGCTATGTCGCGCAACTCGCTGGGAGCGTTGCTCGTAGCCAGCAGTTCGTAAACCGTGCGCTTGATACCCGTAGCCGAAACGTAGGTCTCCAAGCAACCCTTGCGACCACAACCGCACTCGCGACCGTCGCGCTCAACGATGATGTGACCCAGCTCGCCTGCGAAGCCGTCGTGACCGTAGATCATCTCGCCATTAGCCACGAAACCGCTACCAAGACCCGTACCGAGAGTCACCATCAAGAAATCCTTGACACCCTTCGCGCTACCGAATACCATCTCTCCGATGGTTGCGGCATTTGCATCGTTGGTCACAGCCACCATCTTGCCGTCGAACTGAGCAGCGATGTCGGCAGCGATGCGGAATACGCGACGCTCCTCGCGGGGATCCTGCTCCTCGGGCGAGAAACGCCACAAGTTTGCGGGGGTCACCACCTCACCGGTATGGTAGTTGGCATTGGGAGCACCGATACCGATACCGATCAGCTCGAACTCGAACGAAACACTGTCGCAGAGTGCGTGCATAGCCTCGCACAGAGCGTCGATATATTTCGGATAGTCCGAGAAATACTTGTATTTTTCGGTCGAGATAACCGATTCAGCGAAGATGTCGCCATTTTCATCGACCAGACCAAAGGCCGTATTTGTACCGCCAATGTCGATACCGATTGCCAATTTTTTCATATCTCTCTATATTTTTTGTTGTATGTTTTAGATTTTTACTCATCAAATGTAGTACAAATTTTACGCTCTTCCAATTATTTCTCGAATTTTGACGCTATCTTTGCAAAAATAACGAGATATTCAAACCGATTATGGAACAAAAATCACTCCGCTGTTTGCTGCAAAGCATCGAAACCTACCTCGCTCAATCCGAGATGAAAGGCGAACCTGCACAACTCTATGCTCCTATCTCCTACTCGATGGAAGAGGGTGGCAAGCGCCTGCGACCGATGCTGACGCTGCTTGCCTGCGGAATCTTTGCCGATGAGGTGGAGAAGGCTATGCCTTGCGCTGCGGCAGTCGAGTTTTTCCATAACTTCACGCTGTTGCACGACGATATTATGGACAACGCCCCGATCCGTCGCGGTAAGCCCTCGGTCTTCCGCAAGTGGAACCAGAATGTTGCCATTCTGTCGGGCGATGCGATGATCGTCTACGCCTATCAGTTGCTCGAAAAGGCACCGACCGAGTTGCTGCCGCAACTATTCAAGGTCTTCAATGCCACTGCAATGCAGGTCTTCGAAGGCCAGCAGTACGATATGGATTTCGAGAATCGCAGCGAGGTGTCGATCGAGGAGTACGTGCAGATGATCAACCTCAAAACGGCTGTTCTGCTGTCGGGTGCGGCACGTATGGGCGCGATTGTTGGCGGTGCCTCGGCCGAGGATCTGGATCTGGTAACACGTTTTGCCGACGAGTTGGGTCTGGCATTCCAACTGCAAGACGATCTGCTGGATAGCTACGGCACAGAGGCTCAGTTGGGCAAAACGATCGGTGGCGATATTCTCGAAGGCAAGAAGACCTTCCTGATGATCTCGGCTCTCAATCGTCTGGGCGAGGAGGAGCGCCACGAACTGCTCTCGTTGCACCAGCGCGAGTCGTTGCTGCCCGAGCAGAAGGTGGCACGTGCCCGCGAATTGTTCGACAAGGCCGACGTTCGAAAGCTGACCGAGGAGCGCATCAAGTTCCATTTCGGTTGCGCGTTGGAGGCTCTCGATGCGCTGAGTGTCCCCACGGAGCGCACGGCTCAGATGCGCGAATTTGCCCAGAGCCTGATGGGTCGAAACAAGTAAACGCACCCCAGCACAGAGGTGTAATTTTTAAGAAAAAGAAGTTTATGATCAAACGTAAAGATATCGAAATAATGGCGCCGGCGGGCTCTTACGAGTCGTTGCTTGCGGCAATTGAGGCGGGAGCCGATTCGGTCTACTTTGGCGTCGGTGCGCTCAATATGCGCGCGGCCTCGGCAGCCAACTTCACCCTCGATGACTTGGATCAGATTGTCAAGATCGCTCACGAGGCGGGCGTCAAGGCCTACCTGACGGTCAATACGATCATCTACGACAACGAGATCGAGCAGATGCACGCCGTTGTCGATCGAGCGGCCGCAGCAAAGGTCGATGCAATCATCGCAGCCGACCAATCGGTGATTCTCTATGCCCGTTCACGCGGCGTGGAGATCCACCTCTCGACCCAGCTCAACATCTCGAATAGCGAGGCTTTGGAGTTCTATGCGCAATGGGCCGATGTGACGGTGCTGGCACGCGAACTGTCGTTGGAGCAGGTGGCATCGATCCACCGCGCCATCGAGGAGCGCAATATCTGCGGTCCGTCGGGCGAGAAGATCCGCATCGAGATGTTCGCTCACGGTGCGTTGTGTATGGCCGTTTCGGGTAAGTGCTACCTAAGCCTGCACGAGACGGGTTGCTCGGCAAATCGTGGTGCCTGCCGCCAGATCTGCCGCCGCAGCTACACCCTCACCGACCGCGAAACGGGCGCTCAACTCGATACCGAAGGTCAGTGGATACTCTCGCCTAAGGATCTGTGTACCATCGACTTCCTCGATAAGTTTATCAATGCCGGCGTGCGCGTCTTGAAGATCGAGGGTCGTGCGCGCGGTGGCGAATATGTTAAGCGCGTTGTCGAGTGCTACGACCGCGCACTGCGTATGATCGAGGCAGGCGAATATACCCCCGAGGCGGCCGAGCAGTTGCGCACGCAGCTTGCCGAGGTCTTCAATCGCGGCTTCTGGGGAGGCTACTATTTGGGTAAACCCGCAGCCGAGCACAGCCAGCGCTACGGCTCGTCGGCAACACGCCGCAAGGTCTTTGTGGGTAAGGTGACCAACTTCTTCAAGCGCATCTCGGTAGCGGAGATTCTGGTCGAGGCGTCGCCATTGGAGCGCGGCAGCACGGTCTTCTTCCTGGGCGAAAAGACGGGCGTTGTCGAGCAGCACGATGTTGTACCTTACGTCGCTGAGCGCGAGGCCGATGTGGCGGCACAGGGTGTCTTCTGTTCGGTCAAGACCGAACGCGAGGTGCGTCGCGGCGACAAGATGTATAAGTTCGTCGAGAGCGAATAAAAGAGAATGGACAAGTGGCAGTTTTCGTTAAAAACTGCCCAAGTTCAGCGGCTCGGCCGAAGGCCGACCCCCGCAGCCGCTGAACTTGCACACTAATTTTTAGACAAAAAATACAAACAATTATAAAGAACCAAAACTATGTTCAGCGCAAACACCTATGCGGCACGACGTGCAGAGCTCTGCCGCAGAATTGGCAAGGGATTGATCCTGCTTCCGGGTAATATGCCCTCGCCGAACAACTATCCGAACAATGCTTACTACTTCCGTCAGGACTCGACGTTCCTCTACTTTTTCGGCTTGAATATGCCCTCGTTTGTGGGTGTGATCGATGCCGAGACGGGCGAGGCAACGCTCTATGGCGACGATTTCACGGTCGATGATATCATCTGGACAGGCCCGCAACCCGCTGTTGCTGAGCTTGGTGCGCAGGTGGGCGTGTCGAAGACCGCTCCGCTGTCGGAGCTAGCTCCCGCAATGCGTAAGGCTGTGGCAATGAATCGTCGAGTACACTATCTGCCCCCCTATCGTGGCGAATCGAAGATGCTCATTTCGTCGCTGCTCGGCCTGGGTATCGATATGCTGCACGAGCACAAATCGATCGATCTGATGTTTGCCGTAGCCGAGATGCGCGAAGTGAAGAGCGACGAGGAGATCGAGCAGTTGGAAGATGCCTTCCTGATTGGTTATGAGATGCATACGGCGGCGATGAAGATGTGCCGCGAGGGTGTGATCGAGCGCGAGATCGCGGGTCACATCGAGGGTATCTCGAAGTCGATGGGTCTGGGCGTATCGTTCCCGCCGATCGTGTCGCAGCACGGCGAAACGCTCCACAATCTCAACTCGGAGGGCGTGCTCGAAAATGGTCGTCTGCTGTTGGTTGACTGCGGTGGCGAGAATCTGATGAACTACATCTCGGACCACACACGTACCTACCCCGTAAGCGGAAAATTCACCACCAAACAGCGCGAAATCTACGAGATCGTGCTGGCGGCTCACGACCACATCGCTAAGATCGTGCGCCCCGAAATGATGTATATGACCGATGTTCACCGCGCGGCTTATCTGTCGCTGGCTGAGGGACTTCGCTCAGTTGGTCTGATCAATGGCTCGGCTGAGGACGCAGTCGAGGCGGGCGCAATGACGATGTTTATGCCCCACGGTCTGGGTCACGGTATCGGTCTCGATGTTCACGACTGCGAGAACATCGGCGAGCGCAGTTTCGATTTTTCACAAGTTGCCGAGCGTGCAGCCCAGTCAGCAACGTGTATCCACCGCGCGACGTGGCGTCTGCGCAAGGGTTCGGTTTTGAGCGACGAGCCGGGTATCTATTTCATTCCCGCGCTGATCGACAAGTGCCGCGCCGAGGGTAAATATGCGGGCATCGTGAACTACGACCTCTTGGAGAGCTACCGCGATTTCGGCGGTATCCGCATCGAGGACGATCTGCTTGTAACTGAGGGCGGTTGTCGCATCATCGGCAGCAAGAAGATCCCCGTTACGGTCGAGGAACTCGAAGCATTTATGGCTCGATAACCGACTTGCTTGCAACACCAAAAACCACCTCCAATCGGGGGTGGTTTTTTTATTCTTTCGGCCCGTTCTCGAAGATAGATTTTAGCCAAAATCGACACTCGGAACGCTACCGCCAGAGCAGATTTCGCACTATCGAAAATACAATGACAAATTGTAAAAACCGCGACCTTAGGTAACCCCAGTCACAAATAGACGGGACGTAAGTTTTGGAAGAGCGAATAATTTTTATAACTTTGTAAGTTATAAACAACATTACAATGCTCGAAAAACTTGCCAAACAAACCGCCATCTACGGCATCAGCACCATCGTGGGTCGCTTTCTGAGCTACCTGCTGACGCCCTATTACACTCGCGTTTTCGGGCAGGCGGAGTATGGCATTATCACTGATATTTATGCACTTATACCCTTCGCGCTGGTCGTACTGACGATGGGTATGGAATCGGGATATTTCCGTTTTGCGGCTAAGGCCGACGCCGCAGGTGGCGACGTCAAGGCTGCCAAAAAGCGCTTGTTCTCAACCGTTTGGGGCATCACTTCGTTGGCGGCGGCGGTATTTTTTGTCGCAGTGGCCGCACTGCGCGAACCCATTGCGCGCGCGATGGGCGAGGCATACGTCGCTCACCCCGAATATGTGGTGCTGGTGGGTGCGATCGTGATGTTCGACGTGGTCAGTTGTATCCCCTTCTCGCGTCTCAGAGAGCAGGGTCGCGCGGGTCGTTTCGTGACGCTCAAAATGCTCAACATCGTGCTGCAAACGGGTCTTGCGTTCGCCTTTGGTGCGATGGGCCTGTTTGCGACCGAGTTCGGCGTGGGTTGGGCTTTTGTGGCCAATTTGGCGGCGAGTGTGATCACTTTCCTCTCGATTCTGCCCACCACCGAGCGAACAGTGCCGAAGGTCGACTGGCTGCTGCTGGCGACCATATTCAGCTACTCGCTGCCGCTGCTGGTGAGTGGCGTGGCGGGCACGGCTAACGAATTTATCGACCGCCAGATGATTAAGTACCTCGTGCCTGAAAACGCTATGGCTCAGCTGGGTATCTATGGTGCGATCACCAAAATCGCGGTCGTGATGATGCTCTTCACGCAGATGTATCGCCTGGCGGCCGAGCCATTTTTCCTGGCCAACTACCGCAAGGACGACTTCAAGACAATGAACGCCGCGGCGCTCAAATACTACATCATCGCCTCGATGTTGATCTTCCTCGGCATCGCACTCTTCAAGGATCTCTTTGCGCTGATCGTCGGTCGCGACTTCCGCCAGGGAATCTTCATCCTGCCCGTAGTGCTGGGCGCAAACGTACTCAGTGGCGTGTGGCTCAACCTCTCGTTCTGGTACAAGCGCGAGGAGCGCACGTGGCTGGCTATCGCGGTGACCTTTGTAGGTCTGATTTTCACAGTGTTGTGCAACATACTGCTGGTGCCGAAGTATGGTTACTACGGCGCGGCGTGGGCTCGATTGGCGAGCGAGGCGGCGATGGTCGCTGTGAGCTATTGGCTCAACCGTAAGTACTACCCGACGCCCTATCCGATGGCGCGAATCATTGAGTACGTGGCAGTTGCGATGGTAGTCTATGGCGTGAGCGTGGCGGGTGAGCAGTGGATCGGACAGCCGATCGCGGTCTATGCCCTCAACGCACTGCTGGTCGGCTCGTATGCGCTCTACGTTGTGCGCCGCGAGAAGATCGATGTGGCGGCAATGGTGCGCTCGATTTTAAGACGTGGTTAGAAAAAATATTGAAAGCAATGACAACAAAAGCGAAATTGAAACTTGTGATCTACGCGGTGAGTATGGTGCTCTTCACGCTGGGTGTTGCGGCTCTGCGTTGGGAGGGTCGCGAGCGCACCGTAGGTCTGGCGGTGAGTTTTGTGGGTCTGATTGCTGTGGCCGTGATTCAAACGATACGAAACAAGAAAAAACAATAAACAAACTATGTTGAAAGTTAAAGTTATCAACCGTTCGCGCTTCGATCTGCCGCGCTATGCCACGCCCCTTTCGGCGGGTATGGACGTGCGCGCAAACATCGACGAGGCGGTGGTTTTGCGCCCGTTGGAGCGCGCAATGATCCCTACAGGTCTCTCGATCGAGCTGCCCGAGGGTTACGAAATGCAGATCCGTCCGCGTAGCGGATTGGCAGCAAAACACGGCATCACGGTGCTCAATTCGCCCGGAACGATCGACGCCGATTATCGTGGCGAGATTCGTGTTATTCTGGTCAACCTGAGCAACGAGGAGTTCCGCATCGAGGCGGGTGAGCGCATCGCACAGATGGTCGTAGCACGCCACGAGCAGGTGGAATGGGAGTTGACCGAAGAGCTTGCCGAGAGTGAGCGCGGCGAAGGCGGTTTCGGCTCGACAGGCAAGAAGTAAGTAACTGAAACAAGCGAAAGATATGAAAGCGAGAGTCTTTATTTTCTTTGTTCTATTCGTCGTGATGGCAGTATACTGCACAATGACGATGATCAACGAGTTGCAGGCCAGCGAGTTGCGTTGGTTATGGATCGTGATCTACGCCGTGATGCTGGGTATCTGCGTTACGCGTAGCGTGCAGCTCTGCAAGGAGTTGATCCAAATGATCAAGGAGGAGAAAAAGTAATAAATTGGCAAAATCATAGATTTTGACACACCTTCGCGGGCTCGCCTTCGGCGACCCCCGCAGCCCGCGAAGGTGCGTGTAGAAACAGACAACAACAAAATGCGTTTTTCGGAGGTTATAGGACACGAGCAGATCAAGGATCGACTGCGCCGAGCAGTCGATCAGGGACGTGTGAGCCACGCTCAACTCTTCACGGGTGAGTGCGGTGGCGGCGCGTTTGCGATGGCGTTGGCATACGCTCAATATGTCAATTGCAGCAACCGTCACGATGGTGATTCGTGTGGCGAGTGCCCCTCGTGCCGCAAGATGGCCGAGTTGGTTCACCCCGATCTGCACTTTGTGTTTCCGGTCAATAAACAGGGTAAAAAGTCGGGCGAGAAGATGGTCAGTGGCGACTTCCTCAAACCCTGGCGCGAGATGATCACCACGACGGGCGGTTACTTCGACGAGGCGATGTGGAACGACAAGCTCGACCTGGGCAAGACGCTCAAACCGCTTATCTCGGTACACGACGCCAGCGAGATCATTCGCACACTGTCGTACAAGAGCTACGAGGGCGAGTACAAGATCGTGTTGGTGTGGCTGCCCGAACTGATGAACAACGAGGCAGCAAACACGCTACTCAAAATCCTCGAAGAGCCGTGGGACAAGACCCTCTTCCTGATGGTGAGCAGTCAGCCTCAACGTCTGCTCTCGACAATCATCTCGCGTACACAGGAGGTGGCCGTGCCGCGTATCGCAAGCGAGGAGCTGGCCGCACAACTCGTCACCGAGAGTGGTGTGGATCGCGAGCGTGCCGATCAGTTGGCACGTCTGGCGTGTGGCGATCTGATCGAGGCGCGCCGTCTGGTGCAGGGTGGTGATCAGATGTCGGCAGCATCGTTCGATATGTTCTGTACGTTGATGCGCCTGAGTTACAGCAACAAACACCTCGAACTGCTCGATTGGGCCGAGTCGTTCGCTACGCTGACCCGCGACCGCCAGATCGCTTTCTTTGGCGACGCGCTCAGATTGCTGCGCGAAAGCTATATGCTCAACGCAGGTATGGCCGAGATCAGCTATCTGTGGGCTGAGGAGGCTACTTTCTGCTCGAAGTTTGCGCCGTTCGTGGGCAACCACAACATCGAGCAGCTCGTGGCGGAGATCGAAACCGCCCGTTCGCAGATCGTGCAGAATGGCAACCCACTGATTGTGGCGACCCATTTTGCGCTGGCAACCAGCAAACTAATTGTAAAACTATAAAACTAAAAAACCTAAAATATGGCACGTGTAGTATTAATCACCGGCGGAAATCTGGGCGACGTCAAGTCGCGTCTTCGCACCGCACAACGAATGATCAACGATAAGGTGGGTATCGTCCTGCGCTGCTCACACCGTTACAAGAGTCGTCCCTGGGGCTTCTCGGCAACAGACGAATTCTCGAATCAGGTGTTGGAGGTCGACACCGATCTGTCGGCTGACGAGGTGCTCGACGCTGTGCAGGAGATCGAGCGTGAGCTGGGCCGCGACCGCGATGAGGAGGCTCGCATCAAGGCCGAAACGGGCGCTCACTACTCGTCACGAATGATCGATATCGACATTCTGTTCTACGAGGATCTGGTGTTGGAGTCGCCCCGCCTGACCATTCCCCACCCGCTGATCGAGGAGCGCGACTTCGTTCTGGCTCCGCTGTGCGAGCTGATGAAGAGTAAGAAGCACCCCGTGTCGGGCAAAACAATGGAGGAGCTGCGTGCAGAACTGCTATCGAAACACGAAAGTGAAGTTATTGGAAATGAATAAATGGTTTAGAATCATAATGTTGGCGGTCGTTGCGATCACCACAACAGGCTGTTTCAAGAAGGTGTCGCTGGATTGTCGCTACAATCTGCGTCCCTACTTCCAGGCTGAGTCGGGAGGCGAAACGGTGCTGGGCGAGAATACCATCGCCTACGCCTTTGCGGCCGACACTACGCAGTGGACCGTCGCCTCGTACGACGATGCACTGAATGGAGTACTGACCTCGAAAACGACTGGCGAGAAACGTACCGACGCAATGGCCTATGCCGAGCAGCAGGATCAGACCGTCGTGCTGCAACTCACGGCGACACCCGCCACGATTGTTGTGGTCGATACGAAAAACCACCTGTATGCGTGGCGTATGACCGAGGTTGCGGAGAACCTGCCCGACCTATATGTGAGCGTTACGTGGCGTCCGTGGTCGACCAAAATACAGTATATCGAGGGACCGTGGCGTATGAACAACGAGGCATACGTCGCACCCGAACAAACGAACTAAAAAAATTAAGCAATAAGGCTGAAAGATGACTCTTCTCAAACAGACGCTAACGCTCCGCACGATGGGCCGAATGGCAATTTTGTTGCTGTTTCTCTCGTCGATGCTGGTGCGCTGTGCCAACACCACAACCCCACAGGGCGGCCCGCGCGACTCGATTCCGCCCGTGCTGATGGTTGCTACGCCCGAGAACTATATGACGGGATTTGCGCAAAAACGTATCTATGTCGAATTCAACGAGTACGTGCAGCTCAAAGACCAGCATAAGGAGTTCTTCACATCGCCACGAATGAAGACCAAACCGTCGCTCTCGATTCGTGGCCGAGGCGTAATGATCGACATCAAGGATACGCTGCTCGACAACCAGACCTACGTGCTCAACTTCGGCGCGTCGCTGCGCGATAACAACGAGGGCAACCCCCTGCACTCGTTCTCGTATGTCTTCTCAACGGGCACGGAGATCGACTCGATGTGGATGTCGGGATATACGGCCGACGCCGAGAAGTCGGATAGCGTCAGCAAGAGCTACATCTATTTCTACCGCGCCGATTCGTTGGCTCTCGACACCACGGTGCGCACCGCCAAGTTCGACTCGACACTGCTGCGTCGCCAGCCCGACGCCATCGCTCGCGCCGAAACCAACGGTATCTTCCTGGCTAAGCACCTCAAAGCTACTGACTACCGCATCTATGCGTTCCATGACAAGAACGACAACCAGATGTACGACCCCGGCACCGATCTGGTGGGTTTTGTCGATTCGACCTACAACCCTGCCGAGATGCCCGAGTTCGCAATCTGGTACGACTCGTTGCGCCGCTATTGGACGGGCGATCCGCAGCTCTATATGCGAATGTTTATGGACGGCACCTTCAAGCGTCAGATGCTCACCGCAGCCGAACGACCCAAGAGCAATCAGGCAGTGTTGCGTTTCGGCGCACCCCACCCGAAGATCGACAGCATCATCCTCGACAGCATCGCCACCGACAAGATCATCTGGGAGTTCCAGACCGAGGGTCGCGACACGATGTCGTTGTGGTTGAATGTTTCGCCCGAGTTGCTGCCCGACACCATTCGCGGTCGCATCGTCTATATGAAGCACGACACCACCAACACGCTCAACCTGACCACCGAGCCGCTGGCTCTCTCGTGGCGCAAGATCGAGACCAAGGAGGAGGAGCAGAAGCGCAAGAAAGAGGAGCGTGAACGCGAAAAGGCCGAGGCGGCAGGCGAGGAGTATAAACCTCAACCCGAGAAGAACCCCTTCTCGTACCGCATCACCACCTCGGGCGAGATCAATCCCGAGCGCGGTTTGGAGTTCGAGTTCGAGTATCCGCTGGTCGAGATCGACTCGGCAGCGATCACACTCATCGAGACCGACGCCAAGGAGCAGACCCGCAATGTCGATTTCACGTTCGAGCGCGATACGGTCAATATGCGCCGCTGGCGATTGAGAACGGAGTGGGGCAACGGACTCAAATACCGACTCATCATTCCCGACTCGACATTCACCGACGTGGCGGGCTACGTGAACGACTCGCTCGGCAAGGATCTGACCACGATGGCGGCCGAGAACTTCGCCAAGGTTGTTGTCGACCTGCGCGGCAAGAGCGACTCGGCAACCTACATTCTGCAACTGCTCAACGCCGACGGCAAGAAGGTGATCGACCAGATCCGCAACGCCTGCACGGGTATCCACACGTTCAACTATGTGCCCGAGGGCGAGGTTCGTGTGCGCGTGGTCGAGGATATGAACGGCAATGGCCACTGGGATAGCGGCAACCTGATCGAAGCGCGCCAACCCGAGCGTGTCGAGATCTATCGCAACGAGCGCGACGAGGAGGTGATCACCACCAAGATGAATTGGGATATCGAGATCGTGGCCGATATGAACAAGATGTTTGCGCCCGTAACGATGCCGTCATTGATCCGCCAGCTCGAGGCGCGCGAGAGCGTTCGATTGGTCAAGTTCTACGAGGAACAGCGTAAGAAACGCGAAGAGGAGAAACGCCGCAAAGAGGAGGGTACGCGCAACAATTCGAGCAACCCGTTCGGCGGCTTCGGCTCAAACTTTAATTTCTAAACAGATGAAACAGAGAATCATATATCTACTCATCGCCCTCGCGGCAATGCTCACTCCGCTCGGCGCAAGTGCCCAGCACGTCATCGGCGTCAAGGGCGGTTTCGGCTCGTCGAATGCACGCTTCAACCCCAAGCAGGAGATGCGAATGATGTGGGGCGGATATACGGGCGGTGTCACCTGGCGCCACTATACAGCTGAGCGATTTGTCGGTGCTGTGGGTGCCGATATCGAATTTATGAAGCGCGGCTACTCGTACTATCCCTACTTCTCGTCGTCGGACGAAACGACAAAAGCCCTGCGCTACACCCGCCACATCAACTCGGTGATAGTGCCGCTCGTGTGGCAGCCGCACTTCTATCTGGCTAACTTCCGCCTACGTGTCTACTTCGACCTGGCTGTAACCTTCGCCTACAACATCTCGTCGACTTACGTCAACGAGTTGCAGGGCGCATCGGGCGAATACAACTTCAAGCTGGTGCGCGACAACCGCTGGAACTATGGTCTGGCGGGAGGTGGTGGCGTTGCCTACCTTGTGGGCCGCAACGAGTTTAGTGCGGGTGCGCGTTACTACTTCGGTTATGGCGACATCCTGCGCAACACCAACAAATATGTCGGCAACACAACCGACGGCCCCGAGAATCCCTTTGCGACTACGCCGCGCCGTTCGCCACTCGACAACATCTACATCACGATCGGATATGGCTATCGATTGGGCAAGGCGAGCGAGTTCGAGGCCTTCGAGCATATGCGCGAGAACCGCGCCCGTCGTGCCGAGAAGCGTCGTGCCGATGCCGAGCGCAAGGCCGCAAAAGAGGCTGCCGCAGCGGCGGCGCCCAAACGATCGGCTCTGCAAACTACGGGTAGCAAATAGTTGATTAACAAGTAAAAAACAAATAATAAATGGAAAGCACAAGACAAGCTAAAATGGCGCGTCAGATCCAGAAAGACGTAGCCGAGATTCTGCTCAAAGAGGGCGCATCGCTGGTGCGTGGCGTGATGGCATCGGTAACCACCGTGCGCGTATCGCCCGACCTGAACTATGCCAAGATCTATTTCAGTATCTTCCCCTTCGACAAGAGCGCCGAGGTGATGCGCACGCTAGAAGAGAACAACTGGATGATTCGTCGCGCGCTGGGTCAGCGTATCCGCAATCAGGTGAAGAGCGTACCCGAATTGCAGTTCTTCCTGGACGATTCGTTGGAGTATATCGCCAACATCGACACCCTGCTCAAAGAGGAATAAACACGCACCGCAAACCAATCCATTAACTGACCACAGAAAGCTATGCTCTCGCTGCTCTTTGCCCGCCGTTACCTCTTATCGGCCAAGTCCCACTCGGTAATCAACGTGATCTCCGCGGTGAGCGTCGTGGCCGTCAGTGTGCCCATCGCGGCGATGATCATTCTGATGTCGGTCTTCAACGGTTTTGCGGGTTTGGTCGATGGTATGCAGTCGGCTTTCGATGCCGATTTGGAGGTGCGCCCGCGTGAGGGTAAGACCTTCGCTATCAACGATCTACCGACCGACTCGCTGCGTTCAATCGCGGGAGTGCGCGGAGTATCGAGAGCACTCGAACAGAGCGCGCTGGCCGAGTACGGAGGTCGCCAGGTGGTGATCACGGTGCGCGGCGTCGATGACAATTACAGCGACGTGATGCCGATGGAACAATATGTCCATACGGGCGAATTTGCACTGCGTTTGGGCGAGATCGAGCAGGCCTGCGTCGGGTCGAGCGTGGCTTACCGACTGGGCGTGCGAACATTCCTCGACACCCCTCTGAACCTCTATTCGCCCCGTCGTGGCGAGATCTCGACCCTGCTGCCGATCGATGCCTACACCCATCGCCGCGCGTGGCCCTCGGGCGTTTTCACGATCAGTGGCGACGTCGATGATAGCTACATTTTGACCACGATCGAGCTGGCGCAATCGTTGTTCGACTACGACGGTCGCGCAACGAATCTGCTCATCGATGTAGCCGACGAGGCCTCGTTGGAGCGCACACGCGACGCCGTTCAAATGGTTGTGGGCGAGGAGTTTAAAGTCGCAACACGATTGGAGCAACAAGCCGCCTTATACCGCATTATGAAGTACGAGAAGTGGGGCATTTTCTTCATCTCGCTTTTGGTGCTGATCATCGCATCGTTCTCGATTGTCGGCTCGCTGGCGATGCTCATCATCGACAAACGCGACAACATCGCCACGCTGCGAGCCCTCGGTGCGCGAACCGAATTCGTGCGCTCGATCTTCACGGGCGAGGGCGCGCTGATCGGAACACTCGGTGCCACGATCGGATTGGCTATCGGCGTTGGCGTCTGCTGGGCGCAACAACACTTCGGACTGATCGAAATGCCCGGCACGACGTTCGTTGTGAGCCACTATCCCGTCGAGATGAAACTAACTGATATATTGTTGATTATAGCGGCAATGGCGGTCGTGACCACGGCTATCACACAGCTGACCGTACGCACGATGATCCGTCCGAGCGAAACAAAATAACCAAATGAAAAAGATGAAACGTTTGATACGAACCATATTGTTGCTGACGGTGTTTGCAACCTTCGCGGCCTGCAACAAACCGCGCGTGATCCCCGACCAGCGTCTGGCTGACATCTTCTACGATATCTACCTGACCAACGCCTACGTCGATCGCCACGACATCAACCTCGACAGTATGATGCTCTACGAGCCGATCTTCGAGAAGTATGGCTATACGATTGAAGATCTGCATATTACGATCAACAGCTTCTCGAAACGAAAGAGTGCCCGCCTGTCCGATGCGGTCGAGTTGGCTATCCAGCGTCTCGAACAGGAGTCGGATCTGCTCAATGCGCAGGTGGCCGACCTCGACACGATCAACGCCATCGCCCGTCGCGCAAGTATGCAGCAGATCTACTTCGACTCATTGATCCATATGCGCTCGCTGGCCGATACCTCGAAGATGAAACTCCGAATTCCAATCAGCCACGCAGGCGAGTATCAGGTTGAATACTACTTCTATATCTACCCCGAAGACAAGAATTCGAGCCACCGCACGGTCGGTTATTTTCTCGATTCGACCAAGCGCCGCTCGCGTTACCACACGATGCGCTACCGCCGCCTAATGCGCGACAAATATATCCATACGTTTAAGGCCGATACGACGGCCCGCGAGCTGGTTCTGGAGCTCTGCAATCTGAATGACAAACCCTCGCGCCCCAACTTCAAGATCGACTCACTGACGGTGAAATACTATCCGCCGCGCGAAGTGGCACTCGACACACTGACGATCCGCAACTTTGGTTTCCGCCTATTGGTCGAGGGCTTCTACACCCCCGAACCGCCCGCCACCGCCGCCGACAGCACCCTCTACTTCGCCAATCCCCCCCGCATCGAGTAGGGATACAATATATTATATGACTTACCCGCAGCCGCACCGATCGAGTGCGGCTGTGTTGTTTTGGGGCAGAATCTGATTAAGTGCTAGCGGGATAGACACAAAAAAATGGCGACTACTGATGTAATCGCCATTTTGAGCCGCAAACGAGACTTGAACTCGTGACCTCTTCATTACGAGTGAAACGCTCTACCAACTGAGCTATTGCGGCATCACTTTGATTATCAACATATTTACCTCGCACCCGAAGCTCTCTTTGCGTCAATGTACAACATTATGTATAACATTGCCCCCATTCTGCGGGTTAAACAATCAATTAAAAGCCCCACCGCTTAAAAAAACGATGGGCTGTGAAATTGGTGATGGTCTTAGTTGTGTACCGTTAATCGTTCTAGCATTTCTATTAATACATATCTTTTATTATATTTGTGCAAAAGAATATTCAAATTATGATTGGTGATATTTGGCAAATAATCAAAGATATTTTAACTTGGCTTAACAAAAATATCAACCGAGGTTATGCTTATCTCAGTGAAAAAAGAACGGCTTATAAATTGGGAGTTGCTGGTAAATGGACAAATGAAGGCGATTGTACCTCTCTTGAAACTATACCATATATAGATATGGAGGTTAGGAGTTACCCTAAGAGAATAGATGGAACGATGTGTATAAGATTTGTTGACGGAGGGAATTTCCCATGCTTGTCAATTCACGGTTATATGGGCACTCTCTTTGGATATAATAGAGGGCGCCTTAGTATCGTTAATGTGCATAAAGGGCAGCTTGTTGAATATGCAAATTATAAGATAGTATTAGATAAATGTCATAGCAATCTTTATTTAAAGAAAATTAATGGCGTAGATTTCTTTCCAAATAAAGTAGCTCTATTTAAGTTGGATATAGATTGATC
>JAFNVH010000059.1 GCA_017379895.1 Rikenellaceae bacterium
AGCTCCTTCAAAGCAGCGAAAGCACGCTCCTGCATCTCAACGAGCAGACCAGCCAAAGCCTTCTTATAGAGCACCGTATCGTCACGACGAGCGTCGGTAGTCACATTGTCGATATTCTTGATGAAGATCACGTCAGCAGCGATCTCGTCGAGGTTTGCGATCAGCGCACCGTGACCTGCGGGACGGAACAACAGCGTGCCGTCGTCGTTGCGGAACGGAGTGTTGTCGGGATTAACCGCGACGGTGTCGGTCGATGACTTCTGCACCGAGAACGAGATGTCGTACTTCACGCCATAGCGCTCCTCGTACTTAGCCACAACGCTGTCAAGCAGTGTGCGGAAGCCCTCCATATGCTCGGGCGAAACGGTGAAGTGAATAGCCACCTTACCGTCGCAAGCAGCATACTGTGCGCCCTCAACCAGGTGCTCTTCGATAGCCGTGCGAGCCTCCTCGCCATAGCCGTGGAAGAGGATCAGGCCCTTCGGTTTCGAGCCGTACGCCAAGCCCTCCTTGATGATTGCCGAAACGGTCTGCTCGTCGGTAGCGTCGGCGGGCAGCAGCTCGCGCAACTTCTTACCGAAAGCGAACTTATCGACATTCTCGATCAGTTTGTCGATGTCGGCACCGCGCTTGCCCTCGTTCACGAACTCGAACAGCGACTTGAACATACGGGTTGCGGCGCCCGACGCGGGTACAAACTTCACAACACGCTTCTGACCACGCGCTGCATCGAACTTAGCGGCATACTCGGCAGCCTGCTCGGCAGTGAGTTTCTTCACGCCACCGTTATCGGGCGAAGCGGCCGCTTTGACATTGAGGAAGGGGAATCCACGACGGAAGTTTTCGATTTGATGCTCAACAACTTCGGGCGTCAAACCGTGTGCAGCGATCTGCTGCAAATCCTTTTCTGTAAACATTGGTCTAAATAGGTTTTTATTATTAGTTGTTTTTGCTATTTACACAATTAGGCATCGTAAATATAGGATTTATTTTCCAATCTCGCAACTTTCGATAGGAGATTTGTGCCTTTTTTCATACCTTTGTACTTTGATATGGTACGTATTTACGAAAACATCGAGCTGACCGCACGCAATAGTTTCGGCGTTCCGGCCCGCGCCAAGCGCCTCATCGAGTTCGACGAGGCCGAGGATCTTATGCAGATTTTTGCCGACGAGAAAATGACCAACGAGAAGTGGATCGTGCTCGCCGGCGGTAACAATACACTCTTTACTCGCGACTTCGAGGGCACTCTCATCTGCCCCCAAAATTGCGGTATCGAGATCGTCGCAACCGAAGGCAACACCGTTCACGTGCGCATCGGTGCAGGTGTCGAGTGGGACGATGCCGTAGCGTGGAGCGTCGAGCAGGGGCTGTGGGGTATCGAAAACCTCTCGCTCATTCCCGGTAAGTCGGGTGCTGCACCCGTGCAGAATATCGGCGCTTACGGCACTGAGGTTAAGGACGTTATCGAGCAGATAGAGATGTTCTGCCCCGAGACGATGAACCGCTTGATTCTGGCCAACGACTATTGCGAATTCGGCTACCGCGACAGCATCTTCAAGCGTTCGCTCAAAGGTCGCGTCATCATCACCTCGATCGTTATTCGACTGAGCCGCACGCCCAATCCGCGCCTGCGCTATGGCGACGTACAGCAGCGTGTCGATGAGCTGGGTGGCCCGACTCTTGCAAATATCCGCGAGGCGATCGTTGCCATCCGCAGCCACAAGCTCCCCAATCCCACAGTTACGGGTAATGCGGGTAGCTTCTTCAAGAATCCCGTTGTTGACCGCGAGTTGGCTGACCGACTGCTTGCCGAGTACCCCGATATGCCGCTCTACCCCGCTGGCGAGGAGGGCAAGGCAAAGTTGGCAGCGGGCTGGCTGATCGACCGCGCAGGCTGGAAGGGCAAGAGCGACGGCCGCGTAGGTGTTCACACTCGTCAGGCACTGGTGCTCATCAACTTAGGTGGCGCAACAGGAGCCGAGGTTATGGAGCTTGCGTATCGCATCGTGACGGAGGTCAAGGAGCGCTTTGGTGTGGAGCTATCGCCCGAGGTCAATGTTTTATAAGACGTTTAGAGAGTTATGCCTCATAAGAATCTACTTTTTGAGAATTTCAAACGATATATCGCCTCGAACGATATGCTCGACCAGGACGACCACATATTGCTGGCCGTCAGTGGCGGTGTCGATTCGATGGTGCTGATGTCGCTCTTTCATCAGAGTGGTTACCACATCGGCGTGGCACACTGCAACTTCGGTTTGCGTGGCGAGGAGAGCGATGAAGACGAGGAGCTGGTAGCACGTGTGGCCGAGAGCTACGGCGTGGAGATCTACAACAAACGTTTCGACACCGTAGGCGAGATGGAGCGTACGGGCGAGTCGATGGAGATGGCTGCACGCCGTCTGCGTTACGAGTGGTTCGAGGAGTTGTGCGTCGAGCACGGCTACGACAAGATCGCCATTGCGCACCACGCCGATGACTCGACCGAAACATTCTTCATCAATCTGTTGCGCGGCACTGGACTGCGCGGTCTGACGGGTATCAGCAGCACCAACGGACGTGTTTTCCGCCCGTTATTGTTCGCTTCGCGCCGCGAGATTTCGGAGTACGCCGTTGCGAATCACATCCCCTTCCGCGAGGATTCGTCGAACCGTTCGACCAAATATCTGCGCAACAAAATCCGCCTCGGACTGATCCCCCGCATCCGCGAGATCAACTCGAAATTCACCGAGGTGATGAATAGCAATATCCGCCGTCTAACCGATACACAAACCTTCATTAATCGTGCCATTGAACTGATTCGCAATGTAGTATGCACCGAGCAAGACGGTATTCACACTATACATATCGACCGCATCGACCCGCAAATGCCACGCGGTTTTGTGATCTACGAATTGCTCAATTCGGCATTCGAGTTCAAGGGCAACGTGACCGACGCACTTTGCCGCGCGTTGGAGAGCGACACGGCAACGGGCAAGCGTTTCTACTCGCGCGAGTGGGTTGCCACGATCGATCGTGGCAACGTGGTTGTGGCTCGCATCACCTCGGACGACCCCTGTGAAGTGGTGGTCGAGGAGGGCACACGCAAGAGTTTCTGCGGCAATTCGCGCCTGATGTTCGAGCGCGAGGCGATTGACACCATCGAAAACTTCCGCACGCCCGAGCATATCGCCCAAATCGATGTCGATAAATTGCAGTTCCCGCTGACGCTGCGTCGCTGGCGCGAGGGCGATTGGTTTGTTCCCTACGGAATGACCGGTCGCAAGAAGATCAGCGACTTCCTGACCGACCGCAAGGTGTCGGGTCCCGAGCGCGACCGACAGTTCGTACTACTTTCGGGCGAAGACATCGTGTGGGTTGTAGGCCGACGCATTGACGATCGCTACCGACTCACCAACGAAACCGAAACTGTACTGCGCATCACACGCGAAACGATCTAAAACATAACAAGATGGCAAAGAGCAGCAAACCCAAATTTCGCGATAGCGTAGCCGAATACGAGCGCCTGCGCAGTCAGATTGCGGCACGTCGTTTCGCCCCGATCTACTTGCTGATGGGCGACGAGGCCTACTTCATCGACGCACTGAGCGAGCAACTCGGCTCGACAATCCTGACTGAGGCCGAGCGCGCCTTCGGACAGGTGGTTGTCTATGGCAAGGATAGCGAAGTGGGTGCGATTGTGAACCTCTGCCGTCAAATGCCGATGATGGGTCAGTATCAGGTGGTTATCGTGCGCGAGGCACAGCAGCTACGACAGATTGACCAGCTCTCGCTCTACACCTCGACACCCTCGCCGACCACCATTTTGATCATCTGCCACAAGGAGAAGACCATCGACAAGCGCACCTCGCTCTACAAGCATTGCTCGGCCGTAGGTGAGGTCTTTGAGTCAGTGCGTCCGCGCGACTATGAGATTGGCAATTGGCTGACCGAATTTGTGCGCACGAAGAGTGGTTGCACGATCGAGCAGAAGGCTCTGGCAATGATGACCGACCACCTAGGTACCGACATCTCGAAGATCTCGAACGAGCTCTCGAAATTGATGCTCTCGCTGCCCGAGGGTACGCGCGCCATAACGGCCGCACATATCGAACAGAATATCGGTATCAGCAAGGATTTCAACAACTTCGAGCTGATGAAGGCGATCACCTCGCGCAATCTTTCGCGCGCGTTGCTCATCGCCGACCACTTCTCTCGCAACCCCAAAGACAACCCGCTGGTAGTAACTCTGATGGCAATGTTCCGCGAGTTCCGACAGCTCTTCACGATCAACTACCTCAATTGGCAGCAGCGCAACAAGGGCGTTCCGATGCCCTCGGATCAGGAGTTGTGTCGAATGTTGGGCGTGCCCGCGCCGTTTCTGCTTGCCGAGATCAAGCAGACCGCTGCACGTTGGCCTAACAACCGCGTATTCAATATCTTAGGAATTATCCGCGAGTACGACGCCAAGTGCAAGGGTATCGGCACGGGAGGTCTGAATGACGGCGAGTTGCTGCGCGAAATGATCCTCAAAATCCTCGTATGAACCCCCGCGACTACATATCTGTAAATGGTGTACTCACCACCCCCACGCTCGACGCTTTCGAGCGACTGAGGGCTGGCTATGTGCGCCAAGATATGCGTGTGCGCAACCATCGACCCCTGCACATCGCTGCCCACCTATCATTGCTCTGCCGCTCGTTCGAGCGCGTGTTCGGGCAGCGCGTGGCACTGTCGCCCGCTATGGTAGCAGCGTGGTGCGCCGATCTACTCGTGCGAAACCGCTATGCGTCAGTCGGTTCGTGCCGCGTTACGGCGCTACTTGTGCCTGCTGAACAGGGCGCAGATCTGGTGCTTGTCGGTGGCGAGATCCTGCTCGATGATAGCTACTCAGTGCGCTCGATACGTCCGTCAGCGTCGGTCGATTGCTATACGTTAGGCTTTGGCGAGCTACCCACATCGACCGCTTTCGAGGCGGCTGAGGCGGCTCTGCTGCGCGCCCGAAATCGCGGTCAGGCGCAAGGCTCGCACATCGTTTTGCGCGCTGATGATGAGAACGTTATCCTTTCCGCAGGAACTGCACCGCTATTCGCCGTCGAGGGACGCACAATCGTCACTACCCCACTCGTCTATGGCGCACCCGACACCATCGAGCGCCAGCTCACAATCGACGCTATCGTGCGCTCGGGAATCGACCTGCGCGAAGATGTCGTGGCGGCCGACGCGCTCGATCGCTACGACGAACTTTTCTTTGCCGATTACCGCGGACTGACCTCGATCGAGCAGATCGGCACGACCAATTATATGTCGCTGATTGTCGATCGTATCGCCCGCGCAATGCGCTGATTCTCAACTTTTGAGAAACCAATCCCCCGCCCAGCGGTCTATCTTTGCGATCGTAATCAAACCGATCGTAACCCTATGACAAAAGCCCTTTTGATCTATGCCCTCACTGTGACTGCGCTGTTGGTTATGGTGGGTAACAACCGCCAGCGTCTGCACTTCGAAAATCAACGCCTAAACCAAAACATCGTCGCCCTCACCTCCGACGTCGAGCTCTACCGCACCCAAAGTGGCGAAAGTGCCGCCGAGGTGCGCTCCTTACGCCTCAGGCAGAGCGAGTTGGAGCAGACAAACGAAGCTCTGACCGACCAAATCGACCAGCTAAACATTCGTCTGCGCCACATCAATTCGCTCGCCACCGCCGCTACACAGACCGTCGTGGAATTCAGCACGCAGATCCCCGACACGGTTCTGCATCGCCCCGTTGTCGATACCGTTCGCCTGCCGCTCTATGCCGACACTTGGAATTCGGTACAGGCGACGCTGATTGGCGACCGCATCGAGGGTCGTTTCACCTCGGTCGACACGCTCCATCAGGTAGTCTATCGCGTTCCGCACCGCTTTCTGTTTATCCGCTACGGCACAAAGGAACTACGGCAAGTGATCACCTCGTCAAACCCCTCGACACGCCTTGTCTACTCGTCGCATATCACTATCGAGCGACGCGGTCGAAAGGGCGAATTTTAGGGTTTCGGAGCCCGATTCCCGCTAAAAAACGAATAAATTGCACAAAAAAGTGAATATTTTTGCTTGGAATTTTGTGGAATTAGAAATTATGCCTATATTTGCACGCTCAATTAGGAGTACGCCCAGATGGCGGAATAGGTAGACGCGTTGGTCTCAAACACCAATGGAGAGATCCGTGCCGGTTCGATCCCGGCTCTGGGTACACGAA
>JAFNVH010000006.1 GCA_017379895.1 Rikenellaceae bacterium
ATCGAACAACTCAGAGGCAACAATGCCGACAATGGTCGGTGCCCCCTTGCGATTAGCCTCTTGGCGGTTGGCCGAAACCACCACCTGCTCCATCTCGACCGACGACTCGCGCAGTTCGAAATTGAGCTCCAAGGTTTTGCCCGCTTTGAGCGTAACGACCTTCTCGACGGGGTCGTATCCGACCATCGAAGCCACGACCGTAAGTTCGGTATCCGAGGGTACATCGACCATCATATAGTGACCACCAGCGTCGGTTGCCACGCCGAGCGTTGTGCCACGTACGGCGATAGTTGCATAGGCGATATGTTCGCGGGTGCGGGCGTCGATGACGTGACCGACGAGATTTGTATCGGTTGCTTTGCCACGACGTTGAGCCACGGCGTCAAGTGTGGTAGCGACACACATCAAGGCCGCTACCACAAGAAGTATAGTGTTCTTCATTGTGATTTCGTAAAGTGATGATTAATAGGGGATTGTTGTGGTGCGCCACGTTTGTTGGCGGGCGCGAAACGAGAGTGCGGCTCTTAGTCCGCAAGTGTCACAATGGGCGGAGCACGTAACGACGTGTGGCGGTGCGCAGAGGTACTCTTGCGCGTGAGTATGGGCGTGATGATTGTGCCCAAAAGCTTGCGGTCGACCTCGCGGAGTGCGATCGTTGCCGCTACGATCATCGCGAACGATGAGAGCGTTGCGATCAGTTGAATTTCGGCTTTCGAGTGGGTGTGCGACGTGCCGTCACCGCCAAACGAGAAGTGCGAATGGACTATCTGCTCGCCGTCGATCCAGTGGGTGTGAGCGAAGAATGTCGTGCCCGCATAGTAGCACGAAAACAACAGCAGACCAATGATGGTCAATATTTTACGAGCTGTTTGCTTCACTCCGTTTGTCAGATTTTGGAGTGCAAAGATAGCGTTTTTAATGATTTTCTCCAAACGCCTGAAAGTCGAAAAAAGTGGTCTATTAGCCGAAAAAAGCTGCCCCTCGCAAGGGACAGCTTTTGTCAAAATGCCGATCGCTCGACGTGCAGTGAAATTACTTAACTGCGATCGTTTCGATCTCGACCAGAGCACCCATAGGCAGGTTTGCTACCTCGTAGCATACGCGCGCGGGCATATCTTTTGTATAGTATTTGGCATAGACGCCATTCATTGCTGCGAAATCGCCGATATTAGCCAGCAGAACGGTCGACTTCACTACGTCGTCCAACGTGTAACCAGCCTCTTCGAGGATTGCGCGAATGTTGTCGAGCGAACGAGCGGTCTGAGCCTCAATGCCTTCGGCCATCTGGCCTGTTGCGGGATCGATCGGGAGCTGACCCGAGATATAGAGCGTGCCGCCAACCTCGACAGCCTGCGAATAGGGACCTACTGCCTTGGGGGCGAGCGGTGATGAGATGATTCGTTTCATAGTTTTTGAAAGTGCTTTAATTTAAGTTTATTGCAAATATAGTCGAAATTGCGTAATTTTGCATAGTCTAAAACCGAAAAAAATTAAAACAATGAAAATTCTAAGAACATTGATCATAGCTGTGATCGCGTTGTCGGCAGTTGCTTGCTGCAAGTGCGATCTGTTTCAGAAGCGTTATGGTAAGCCGCTGGTGGGTACTCAGTGGCAGTTGGCACAGATTGAGGGTCGCGATGTAACCCCCGAGGATAACTATACGATTATCTTCGCTGCCGACAATACGCTGAGCGGTATTGCTGAGTGTAACCGCCTGACGGCTCGTTATTCGGCTACCATTGAAGGTGATATGAAGATTTCGGATATGGGTACTACGCGTATGTTGTGCCCCAACGAGGATCAGGAGCGCCGCTTTATTGAGATTCTCAGTTCGACCACCAATTACAAGATGGACGGTCCGATGTTGATGCTCATCAGCAATGGTGAGTTGCGTGCTATTTTCCAGGCCGTAGGTGCCGAGCTGCCGCCCAGCAAATAGCAACTTGCCTCCCTGAAAAAAACGCCCGACCTCGCAGCAGAGATCGGGCGTTTCTATTTGGTTGTCAGTGCTTCTACTTGTTGTAGTTGTACTCGTTGCCTTCGTGGAAGATGGTAACCGACGCCTTTTCGGCCGCCTCGACGCGACCGATGATCTGCGCCTCGATACCATACGAACGAGCGATGTCGATCAGGCCGCGTGCAGCCTCCTCGCTATCAACATACATCTCCAAGCGGTGACCCATATTGAACACGCAGAACATCTCGCTCCACGGCGTCTGGCTCTGCTGCTGAATGGTGCGGAACAGAACGGGAGTGGGGAAGAGATTGTCCTTGATAACGTGCAGGTTGTCAACAAAGTGCAGTACTTTGGTCTGCGCGCCACCGCTGCAATGGATCATACCCTCGATATTACCGCGATACTCCTTCAGCGCCTCACGTACTACGGGCAGGTAGGTACGTGTGGGCGAGAGCACCAGCTTACCCATCGTCAGGTCGCAACCCTCGACCGTGTCGGTCAGGCGGCAACCACCCGTGTAAACCAGATCCTGCGGCAGAGCGTTGTCGTAGCTCTCGGGGTAATGCTCAGCCAGATAGTGTGCGAATACATCGTGGCGAGCCGAGGTCAGGCCGTTGCTACCCATACCACCGTTGTATTCGGTTTCGTATTTAGCTTGTCCGAACGAGCTGAAGCCCACGATGATAGCGCCATCGCGAATAGCGTCGTTCGAGATCACATTTTTGCGCTCCATACGTGCTGTAACGGTACTGTCGACGATGATCGTGCGCACCAAATCACCCACATCGGCAGTTTCGCCACCCGTCGAGATGATGTTGACGCCCATATCGCGCATCGACTGCAAGAACTCCTCCGTGCCGTTGATCACAGCCGAGATCACCTCACCTGGGATCAGGCGCTTGTTACGACCAATGGTCGATGAGAGCAGAATGTTGTCCACTGCACCCACGCACATCAGATCGTCGGTATTCATCACGATTGCGTCCTGCGCAATGCCGCGCCAAACCGACATATCGCCCGTCTCCTTCCAGTAGAGGTAAGCGAGCGACGACTTGGTACCCGCACCGTCGGCGTGCATAATGATGCAGTGGTCGGGCGAGCCACTCAGGGCGTCGGGAATGATTTTGCAGAATGCTTTGGGATAGAGACCCTTGTCAATCTTCTTGATGGCAGCATGGACGTCCTCCTTCGAGAACGAAACGCCACGACGGCTATAACGTGATTCGGCAGTCATAATCGTTGAATGTCTGTTTGAGTTTTGTTTTAATCATACAAAGATAGTGCACCCCGCGCGGATTCGCAAGCGCGCGAGCAAAATTCTTCACTTTCGAATGCAATTTTTGGGTAGAGGTTAGGCCACCTCCATACCTTTTTTGATTCGGGTGAGGGTCTGCTCGTCGGTCAGTCGGGCGGCTACGGCCAGCGCAAATTCCACTGAAACACCCGCACCTGCACCCGTAATCAGGTTGTCGTCCTCGACCACGTTGCCATCGACCACATCGTAGCCCACCATCTGCTCGCGTACTGAGCTGTGGCAGGTGATGCGGCTGCCGCGAGCTACCTCGCTCAGTGCCAAGACTGTCGGCGCACCACAAATAGCTGCCACCACGCGACCATCGTTGTAGTAACGGCGTATCCATTCGCGAACTTGCTCATTCTGACCGAGGTTGATGTAGCCGGGGTTGCCGCCGGGCAAAATCAGCGCCGCACCGTCCGAGAGGTCGGCTTCGGCTAAAAGTTGATCGGCACGACACGCGACAATGCCGTGTGACGAGGTGACCGAAGGGTCGCCTCCGATAGCCACGCGCACGCACTCGATACCGCCGCGCTGCATTACGTCGATTGTTGCCAGGGCCTCGATAACCTCGAAGCCCTCGGCCAAAAGGATATATGCTTTGTTATTCATAAACTCGAAATTGCGTTGTAGAAAAAATGCATTGGCGAAGTTACGCAAAAAAACGCAAAATGTCCAAACTTCCTGTTGAAATATCTCGCGTGAGCGGCGGCTCTCGAGTCGACTTTTCGGTCATTTACGCGGCCTTTTTTGACGAATTGAGCAAAAATCGCTATATTTGCCACGCAACCCGCTCTCTTTTTAGGATTTTTTCGGCTGCGGTCGAGCCTCGGGCGGTGGTGCTAAGCAAACGATTAACCCCAAAACTACAATTGATTATGATAGCCAAAATAGTGCTTGTGCTCTTCTATCTCCTTTTTCCTGCGGCAGTGCTGTGGGCGTGTCGCAAGAACAAGATTCTCGGTAAGTTGGGCCCCGTACTAACACTTTACATTCTTGGCGTGGTGGTTGCCAACCTCCACATCGTGCCCGAAGATTGTCGTGGTATTCAGAAGACGCTCCAAGATGTGATGATTCCTCTGGCAATCCCAATGATGCTCTTCGGTTGCAATTTCAAGAATTTCAAGGCGGGCGTGACGGCTAAGGCATTTATCATCGGTACGCTCTCAACCGCAGCGATGGTTCTGCTGGGTTATTGGCTTCTGGCGGGCAACCTCGGTGCTGACGGTCCGACGGTCGGTGCGACACTCTCGGGCCAATATACTGGTGGCGCTGGTAATTTCGCCGCAGTGAATATGATGCTGGGTGACAATGGTTTGAGCGAGGAGAAGTTCGCGCTGGTGAGCACTTGTAACCTGATCGTATCGTTCTTCTACCTAATGTTCCTGATGGGTGGTGGTGTGGCTATTGCGCGTCGCATCGTGCACGGCAAGAACTTTCAGACCTACAACGATGAGATTAATACTGAGGATTATAAAAACGACAATCCCTATAAGGGTTTCGGTACACGTAAGAGCCTTGTGCAGCTGCTGAAGGTATTTGGTGCGGCAGTCGTGGTGGCTGTTATTTCGCTCTTGGTGAGCAACTTGTTCAAAGAGGGCACCGCGATGTTCGACCTGCTTGGTGGCGACTTCTCGCTGGTGGCGCTTATTCTGGTGCTGACCACGATCAGTCTGCTGCTGACAAGTTTCAAGGAGGTGCGCTCGTGGGATAAGAGTTTCGATGCTGGTATGTATCTCATCTATATCTTCTGCTTGGCAATGGCGATGCTGGCCGACCTCTCGCAGCTCGATTGGAAGTTGGGTCTGTGGGTGCTGATCTATCAGGTTATTATTATCTTCGGCTCGCTGGCGCTGGCGGTAGTCTTGGCTCGTCCTTTCAAGGTCGATGCCGATAGCGCAGTCATCACCTCCGATACGCTGGTCAATTCGCCTATCTGTGTGCCGATGATTGCGGCAACGATGAAGAACAAGGGCGCGCTGATGGTGGGTATCACCAACGGCTTGGCTGGTTATGCCGTGGGTAACTATCTTGGCTATATTATGTATCAACTTTTGCAGCATATTTAAGCTCTAAACCACACACGTTATGATGAATTCAATGGAGGCTCTTTTGAGCTACAATCGCGGCATACGTATCTCGGGCACACTGCGCGAGCTGCTCGAACATCTGCGTCCGTTTCGTGAGGCGCAAAGCCGAATGAATCGATCGGGCGAGTACCGTCCGCTCGATCTCTCGACAGCGGTGTTCTACGTCTATAAGTGTACGAATAATTGGTAGTTGACCGCACGAATTGATAACGAGCCTGCACGCGTGAAGTGTGCAGGCTCGTTTGTGTTTTATGGCGACTGTTTAGAGTGCCTTTTCGAGGATCTTGCGAGCTACCTTGCCGTCGATATTGCCGCGTTCGCCAAGGCCCACGCTTCGCTTCGTAAAGCGACGCTCGATCTCGGCGATCGTTTCTTCGCCAATGCCCTCGTCTGAGAGGCGTGTGGTCAAGCCGAGCGAACGGAAGAAGGCCTCGGTAGCTTCGATTGTGCGGTCGATGCGCTCCTCGGTGCTGCCCTCAGTAATGCCAAACACGCGCTCGCCCATCTGGCAAATCTTCGCGCCCTTCTGCTCGCGCATAACGTCCATCAGCGCAGGAAGAACAATCACCAGCGTATGTCCGTGTGTCAGTCCGTGCAGAGCCGTCAGCTCGTGACCGATCATATGCGTTGCCCAATCCTGCTCGACACCCATCGCTACGAAACCATTGAGAGCCATCGTTGCCGAGAGCATATATGTCGCCATCGCATCGTAATCGTTTTGATTCTCACGCACTTTGGGCGCAACCTCGACCAACGTCTGCATAATACCCTCCGACCAGCGATCCATCAGCGGCGAAACGCCCGTTGCGGTCAGATACTGCTCGATAACGTGCACGAACGAGTCGGCAATGCCGCAAGCCACCTGATAGGGCGGCAGCGAGAATGTCACCCCGGGATCGAGGATCGAGAACTGCGGATAGGTGGTGTAGAAGGCATATTTCTCGGCAGTTGTGGCGTTCGAGATCACCGCGCCATTATTCATCTCCGAGCCCGTTGCGGGGAGCGTCATCACCGATGCAAAGGGCAGCACGCGACCTTTGGCGCGACCCGTGAGGGTCAGCTCCCAGGCGTCACCATCGTAGTGAACAGCTGAGGCGATGAGCTTGGTGCCGTCGAGCACCGAGCCGCCACCTACGGCAAGCAGGAAATCGACACCCTCGGCGCGGCATTGCTCCACAGCGCAACGCAGGGTTTCGACCTTCGGGTTGGGTTCGATGCCCCAGAACTCGATATAGTCGCGGCCGGCCAGTGCGGCTGTAACCTGTTCGTAGACGCCGTTTCGGCGCACGCTACCGCCGCCGAATGTGACCATAATCTTCTTGTCGGCAGGAATTTCGCGTGCCAGGCGTGCAATCATACCGCGACCGAAAATAATCTTGGTCGGGTTGCAGAAGGTAAAGTTATTCATAGACTATCGTGAATAAAAATTTCTCCATCTAACTAAATGCAAATCTAACACTTTGTATGCAAATATCCAAGTGTGATATTGTTTTACTCGACTGAATTTTGTACCTTTGGGGCGCGAATTAATAATCACACAAAAATATTTCAATCGTGGTAAAAATTGGAACAACTCTCTCGCCCGTAGGTCGTAAGGCACTGCTTTGCGGATCGGGTGAGCTTGGCAAGGAGGTTGCCATCGAATTGCAGCGTTACGGTATCGAGGTCGTTGCTTTGGATAAGTACGCTAATGCTCCCGCAATGCAGATCGCACATCGTTCGTATGTGCTTTCGATGCTCGACGGCGATCGTCTGCGCGAGATCATCGAGGCTGAAAAGCCCGACTACATCATTCCCGAAATCGAGGCAATCGCAACTCCCACTCTGGTCGAGTTGGAGAAGGAGGGCTACAACGTAATTCCCACAGCTAAGGCCGCTTGGCTCACGATGAACCGTGAGGGTATCCGCCGCCTGGCTGCTGAGGAGCTGGGTCTGCCCACCTCGCCCTATCGTTTCGCGGCTACTCGCGAGGAGTTCGAAGCTGCGGTGAAGGAGATCGGTACTCCCTGCGTTGTGAAGCCCGTTATGAGCTCGTCGGGTCACGGTCAGAGTGTTTGCCACTCGGAGGAGGAGATCGACCGCTCGTGGCAGATCGCTCAGGAGGGTGGTCGTGCAGGTGCAGGTCGCGTGATCGTTGAGGGTTTTGTTAAGTTCGACTACGAGATTACACTATTGACTGTTCGTCACTCGGGCGGCACAACTGTGCTCAAACCCATTGGCCACCACCAGGTTGATGGCGACTACCGTGAGTCGTGGCAGCCGCAGCCGATGAGCGACATTGCGATCGCTAAGGCTGAGGAGATCGCTCGTAAGGTTACGGGTGCGCTGGGCGGTTACGGTATCTTTGGTGTTGAGCTGTTTATCTGCGGCGACGAGGTGCTGTTCAGTGAGGTGTCGCCTCGTCCGCACGATACGGGTATGGTTACGATGATCTCGCAGGATCTGTCGGAGTTTGCGTTGCACGCTCGCGCGGTGCTGGGCCTGTCCATTCCGTCGGTACGCTTCTATCGTCCTTCGGCGTCGAAAGCGATTGTGGTTGAGGGCGATAGCGACAAGGTTGTCTTCGGCAATCTCGAAGAGGTTATGGCTGAGGAGGACGTTCAGATCCGTATCTTCGGCAAGCCCGAGGTAGTGGGCCATCGTCGTCTGGGCGTGATCTTGGCGTCGGCTGATACGGTTGAAGAAGCATTAGCTAAGGCTGAGCGCGCTTACTCGAAGTTGCAGATCGAGGTACTGTCGCGATAAGCCTACCGCGATTCAAAACAGAGGCCGCGTCCCGTTTGGGGCGCGGCTTTTTTGTGATAATTAATCCCTGATTTCGTTTTCGACCTCGATCGAGTGGATCAAAATACGTCGGTCGACGGGAGCTATGCGGCGCATCATCGCCACCACGCCACAATGTTTGTCGTGAGCGAGTTCGAGGGCGCGCGAGATACGATCCTGATCCTCAAAGCGCAAGCAGGTGACGTTGTAGGTCACGACGAAGGCCGTGAATCGTGTTTCGGCCTGCACCTTATCGGTGTCGATCGTGCCTTCGGTTTCGACCTCGAAGGCTACGGGTTCGAGTCGCATTTTCTCCATAATTGCGAGTGCGGTGCGTCCTGCGCAGTCGCCCATAGCCACGAGCATTAGCTCCTTGGGGTTGTAATCGGCGAGGTTGCGACCGCCGGCGGGAAGGAAGCGTTTGTCGGAGGTCATTTCGAGTTTTATGGATTCCATAGGCAAAAAAAGTGTTAAAAAATTGATAGTTTGCACTAAATAGTGCAATAATCGCGCCCGAGTAAGAGTTATGTTCTCGAAATTATGTATATCTTTGTGGATTAAAACGTAACGAACAAAAAGACATATGCGTAAGATCATAACTTCGTTAATGGCAGTGGCTCTGGCGGTGTCGGTTTTTGCGGCGTCGCCCACGAGTCGTGAGTCGATGCGTCGAGGTGAGGAGTTCTTCTCGGCGGGCAAGTTTAATGAGGCTCGACGTGAGTTGGTGGGCGTGGTTGATGACCATAGCCTGACACCCGCAGAGCGTCAGCGTGTGGAGTGCTACATCGCACTTTGCTCCATCGAGCTAGGTGAGGAGCAGGCAGCGGTGTTGCTTGATAATTACCTCTCGAAATATCCACATTCGGTCTACGACAACGAGATCCGATTTGCGGCGGCTTGTATGGCCTACAAGCAGGGCGACTATCAGACTGCGCTCGACCGTTTTGCGGCGGTAAGGCGTATCGAGGACGCTCGACGCGACGAGTATGAGTTCAAGGCGGGCCACGCGAAGTTTGCGGTTGGTCGCACGAGTGAAGCCTACGAGCAGCTGGCGCGCGTGGCCGAGAAGAGCGAATATGCACCTCACGCTCGCTACTATATGTCCTACATCGACTACTCGAACGGTCGACTCGATAGCGCGAAGGAGGGCTTTCGTTCGATTGCCGACGAGGAGGCTTACAGCGCGCTAGTGCCCTTCTATCTGTTGCAGATCGAGTTCCAGCAGGATAATTATCGCTATGTTGTCGAGAATTGCGATGCTCTGATTGCGCGCGCGACACCTGCGCGCCGTGCCGAGATCGAGCGTACGGCGGCTGAGTCGTGGTTCCGTCTGGGTGACTATGGTCGCACGATCAACTACCTCGAAAGCTATGCGCATAATGGCGGTACGATGGCGCGCGAGGAGCAGTACCTGATGGGTTATGCGCTTTATCGCTCGGCTTACTATCAGCGTGCGGCGGACTACTTGCAGTCGGTTTGTGGCGTTGAGGACGCGCTGACGCAGAACGCAGCTTACCATTTGGGCGACTGCCGCTTGAAGTTGAACGACAAGACCCGTGCGATGCAGTCGATGGCTTTGGCCTCGGCGATGCCCTTCGATAAGGCGATTGCCGAGGACGCACTGTTCAACTACGGTAAGTTGCAGTATGAGCTGGGTGGTGGCCAGTTCAACGAGGCGATCAATATTCTGACTCGCTACATCGATACATATCCCCGTTCGGAGCGAGTAACCGAGGCGCGCGAGTGCCTAGTTGCGGCTTACTACAACTCGAAGAACTACGATGCAGCCTACACAGCTATCAAGCAGATGCGCAATCCTGATAACAATATCAAGTCGGCGTTGCAAAAGATCTCATATTTCCGCGCTTTGGAGCGTCTGAATGAGGGCGATACTCAAGCTGCGAAGAAACTGCTCGACGAGTCGCTTGCAAATAGCTACAATGCGAAATATACCGCTCTGGCGGGCTTCTGGCAAGGTGAGATCCTGCTCGGCGAGGGTAAGTATAAGGAGGCAGCGGTGAAGTTCAACCGCTACCTGCAACTTGCGCCCAAGAGCGAACCCGAGTACGAGAAGGCATACTATAATCTCGGCTACGCAAACCTTCACGCGGGCAACCGTTCGCAGGCGCGTAGCAACTTTGACAGCTTCCTTTGGTTGCATAAGGCGAAGGATCAGTTCCGTGCCGATGCGCTGAACCGCAAGGGCGATATTCTCTATGCACAGCGTTCGTTCGATCAGGCGATCGAGGCCTATAATCAGTCGGCGGCGATTGCGTCGCCCGAGCGCGATTATGCTCTCTATCAGCGAGCTATCGTGTTGGGTTTGAACGATAAAACCGCAGCAAAGATCGAGGCGCTACGCTCGATTGTTCGTTCGGGTGAGGGCCGCTATGCCGATCGTGCGGCTTACGAATTGGGTCGAACTTACGTATCGCAGGAACGATATAAGGAGGGTGCCGATGCGCTGAATAGCTTTGTGAAGAGCTACCCCCGTTCGGAACTCTATGTGCAGGCGTTGGCTGATTTGGGTCTGGTCTATCAGAATTTGGGCGATAGCGACCGCGCAATGGAGAGCTACAAGAAGGTGCTGAGCGAAGCTCCCAAGTCGTCGCAGGCGCGTGATGCACTGGCAGGTTTGCGTGGTATCTATGTCGATAATAACGATGTGGGTGGATATTTCGCCTATGCGCAGAAGGCCGGTATCGAGACTGATATGAGCATCTTGCAGCGCGATTCGCTGACCTACGTGGCGGCACAGCGACTCTATACATCGGGTAAGTTGGAGAAGGCGGCAGCGGCTATGACTTCGTACATCTCGGAGTTCTCGAAGGGTACCTATCAGGCCGATGCACTCTATTACCGCAGCGATTGCTATTCGCGTCTGAATCGTCGTAGCGAGGCTATTGCGTCGCTTATGGAGTTGACTTCGATGTCGGCAAATGACTATACGTTGCGCGGTACTGAGCGCCTGGCGTCGTTGGCCGATGCGGAGAAACGCTACGATGTGGCAGCAGATGCCTATCTGGCATTGAGTGCGCTGACGACCGATGCGAAGAAACAGAGCGCGGCCGTGACGGGTTATGTCCGTGCGACGATTAATACGGCTGATGATGAGCGCATTCTGGCGATGTCGGAGCGTGTTGAGCGTATTGCGGTAGTCGAGGCTACGCCGTTGCGCGAGGCTCGTTATGCGCGAGCTAAAGCGTTGGAGCGCGCCGACCGAACACAGGAGGCTATGGCGCTCTACAAGGTGCTGGCTGCCGAGCCTAAGTCGCGCGAGGGTGCCGAGGCGGCATATCGACTGATCGAGGCTGATTACAAAGCGGGTCGTGTGGTTTCGGCCGAGGATGCGATCTATGCGCTGTCGGATTCGCAGACTACGCACAACTATTGGTTGGCTCGCGCGTTCCTGACATTGGGTGATATCTACCGCGATAAGGGCGATGATTTCCAGGCACGTGCTACCTACCAGAGTATCGTTGACGGTTACTCGCCTGCCGATGATGGCATTGTCGATGAGGCTCGCAAGCGTATCGCAAACCTTAAACCCGTACAAATGAATTAGGCTATGAAGAGGATTTTTAATATATTTGCTTCGCTTCTGCTGACTGTGACGGTCGCTGAGGCTCAGGATATTGAGAAAGAAGTGGTGGTGACCAAGGAATACACTCCCACGCTCGAAACTCCCGATAAACTGCCCATCACGCCGCGTATGGAGGATACCGTTACGCTACGTCCCGAGGTGCGCTATTCGATCACGCCGACGAGTTGGGCGACCAGCTTTGAGCAGCGTCCCATTGCGGCGGCCAATACCTACGTGTGGAATTATCACCGCCAGCCGTTGCTCTACGTTAAGGCGGGTGCAGGATATCTGCTCAATTCGACTGCTGACCTGCTTTTGTCGCATACCGACGGCGCGCGCAACAGCTTTGGCGTCGATCTGAAACATCGCGGTCAGTGGTGCGACGTGAAGGATCCGGTGGGAGTGAAACGGAACGCCGAGTACTCGGATAGCCGCGTTAAACTGTTTGGTTCGCTGGGTGTCGGCGAGCGAATGGAGGCGGGTATCGAGATTGCGGCCGACCACGATTGGCGCTACTATTATGGCGATGTGAATCCTCAGGCGAGTGCAATGTCGCTGCCGATAGTTGGGTTGAGTGCTGCCAATCCGCTCAATGGTTTTGGTGCGGGTGGTCGCGTGTGGATCGGTGACGATTTCAGCGATCTGTCGCGCATCAATTTCCGTATGGCGGTCGATGGTGGCTACTATCAGTCGAAGGTTAAGGGGCTGTTCGTTAAACAGTCGGGCGAAGGCGAGGTGAGCGATTTTGAGGCAGGTCTTGCGCACGTGGGTGCGAAGGCCGAGCTGGCAAAGATGTTCTCGCAGCACGGTGTGCGAATGGTTGTAGGATACAACTATAAGAGTGGCTCGAAGCAGAGCGACTATCGCAATTCGATCCTTTCGGTGGCTCCGCGCTACCTGTTCAATAACGGTGCTCTGCGTGTTGAGGCGGGTGTGACGGTTGAACTTGACAACTGCACCTCGAATGCTGCAGTTAATGGCGCTTGGGGTCACTATGTGCTAGGTAATTCGTTCTATACGGGCGAGCAGAGCAAGGGTGTACATCTGTTCCCCTACCTGCGCCTGATCTATAACGAGAGTGGTATGTTTACTCCGTTTGTGGAAGCTGATGGAGGCCTACAATCGTATGATCAGCAGTCGCTTGCGCAGTTGAATCCCTATATCGCTCCCGTCTACGATGCTCCCAATGCCAGCCTCTATACGATGCGCTTGGGTCTGATGGGTGCTACGCGCGCCAATAGTTTGACTTACAGTTTTTGGGCGGGTGCGTCGATCAACGATCGTGCACTCTATCCTTTTATGCTGGGCTCGTACTACTTCCCGATGATCGATAAGCTGGTGCGTATCGACTTCGGTGGTGAGGTTACGATGCGTCCCGTGCGAGGTTTGGAGGTGGCTCTCGATGCGCGCTACCATATCAACAAGATCGGCACGAATGTCGATCAATTTATCGGTATTGTGTCGGAGAGCGTTGATGGCGTAGTACTGCCGAGCCTCTATCAGAATCTTAGCGACTATAAGGGAGGTCGCAGTCCGCTGCCCGCGTTCGATGTCGATTTTAAGGTGCGCTATACGGCAGCTAAGTTTATGATCGGGGCCAAGTTTGGCGTAACCGACGCTTACGACTGCTTGCAGCTGGTGTCGCTTGCTGGTGCTGAGCATTTGGGCTATTTCTATGAGAGTGAGTGCCCGATGCGCCTTGATTTGGGTATTGAGGCGGAGTATAGGGTGGGTAAGCACCTCTCGATCTGGATCGAGGGCAATAACCTGCTCAATCGTCGCTATTACACCTATCCGCTCTATCCGTCGGTGGGTATCAGTTGCACGGCAGGCGTGAAGTTGATATTCTAATTCTGTATTTAAGACGCAATAAAAAAGGCCGCATCACAGCGGCCTTTTTTGTTATTGTAGTGTATGTTCGAGCAGGATTTTCAATCCCATTGCGATCAGTACTACGCCACCCGCCAGCTCGGCTTTTGACTTGTAGCGACAACCGAAGATGTTGCCCACGCGGATACCGGCCGCCGAGAGCAGAAAGGTCGTAATGCCGATTACGGCTGCTGCGCCCCAGATCGGCACGCCTAAAAATGCTAACGAGACACCCACAGCCAGCGCGTCAATACTCGTTGCAATTGCCAGCAATAACATCGTGCGCGTCGAGAAGTCGGGATTGACCTCGCACGCCTCGCCCGAGCGCGATTCGCGGATCATATTTGTGCCGATCAGACCGAGCAGAACGAATGCAATCCAATGGTCGATATTGGCCACGACGCTCGAAAATGTCGAGCCGAGATAGTAGCCGATAATTGGCATAAGCGCCTGAAAACCTCCAAACCACACACCTGCTTTGAGGTAGTGGTGGGGTGTAGTTCGCTGTACAGAGAGTCCTTTGCCGATGGCGACGGCAAATGCGTCCATCGAAAGACCTATTGCGATTATGAGTAGTTCGGTGTGTGACACGTTGGGAAAGTTTTTGTGATTACAAATATAGCGATGATGTGCGAAAAAAGCAAAGGTGTTGATCTTTTTGGTGTGCTATGCTTGGGGTATATATACGAAAAAGGAGGTGCATCACTGCATCTCCTAATCCGCTCCTCAAGTAGGACTTGAACCTACGACCCCCTGATTAACAGTCAGGTGCTCTAACCGACTGAGCTATTGAGGAATAATGAACCTTAAAACCTCAAGTTTGCTTTTATGAAAAAGTTACCTTTGTTTTGCGAGTGCAAAGATACGTCAAATTTTGTTATCTCCAAACATTTTTGACAAAAAAATCATAATTATTTGCAAAAAAATGCGTTTTTCTCCTAAAAACCCTATATTTGTAGTGTTATTATAAAAGAGGTATGGCTTTTTTGATGCGAAATATGGCTCTGCGCACCGTTTTGGCGATGATTGCTTGCGTGGCTACGATGAGCGTTGCGGCGCAGTCGTCGTTGCGATTTACGCGTACGTCGTGGGACTTCGGCACGATTCGCGAAGCCGACGGCAAGGTGGCGTGCACGTTCGAGTACGTTAATCGCGGCAAGCAGCCTGTGGTGATCGACCAGGTGAACGTTTCGTGCGGCTGTACTACGCCCGAATTTAGCCGTAAGCCGATTTTGGCGGGTGAGCGAGGCGAGATGAAGGTCACGTTCGATCCTGCCAACCGCGAGGGCGAATTCGTGAAGGAGATCACCGTCTTTACGGGCGGTCGTCGCTATCGCACCACGTTGCGCATCTCGGGCAATATCATCGCGCGCACCAAAGGCGTTGAGGAACTCTATCCGACGGCTGTGGGCGATTGTGGTTTGAGAATCGATGCTCGTTCGTTGCCGTTCAACTATGTGACGCAGGGCGAACGTAAGGAGCTATTTATAAATTATATTAATACGTCTTCGAGGCCCATTCGTGTGCGATTGGTGCAGACCGAGTCGAGTGGTTTCCTGCACCACAACTTTCCGCAGACGATTGCCGCAGGGGCGAAGGGACAGGTGGCGTTCTCCTATCAAGTGCCTCAGTCGTCGGGATATTTCGGTGAGCTGGCCGATGTATTCGAACTGCAAGTCGATGACTGTCAGAGCGATGTTCGTATCTCGACCAATGGCTATGCGATTGAGAAGTTCGAGATCCCGAACAACGAGCTGGCGCCAAAGGCTGAGTTCGATCGCCAACTGCTGAAATTCGGCGATGTATTGAAGAGTGATAAACCTGTGAAAATCAATGTGCAACTGACCAATAACGGTATGGAACCTCTCTTCGTTCGTTCGGTCGTACCGAGCCACAAGGCGATCACAACCTCGCTGGCAGCGGGAGCGAAGGTCGAACCTGCGAAGAGTGTGAATGTGACGATCACGATCGACCCCGCGAAGTTAGATTATGGTCGTGCGATCGAGCGTATCGTATTGATAACCAACGATCCCGAGCGCCCGATGCGTCAGTTGCGAATTACGGGAGTAGTAAGAAACGAATAAAAATAGATAACCGAATATGTATAAAATTCTCTACAAACGCGAGCTCGCTGCGGGCATCTGGGAGATGCGTATCGAGGCCCCGCGTGTTGCTCGCGCAGCACTGCCCGGGCAGTTTGTGATCGTTCGTGCCGACGAGCACGGCGAGCGTATCCCCCTGACCATTGCAGATTACGACCCGCAGGAGGGTTGGGTAACCATTGTAACTCAGGCTATTGGCGTTTCGACGCGCAAGATTGTAGCGTTGGAGGAAGGCGAGTCGCTGATCGATTTCGCGGGCCCTCTGGGTCGCCCTTCGGACTTCGTGAAGGAGCCGATCGAGGAGCTACGCAAGCGCCGTTTCCTGTTCGTTGCGGGCGGTGTGGGTACGGCTCCGGTCTATCCGCAGGTTAAGTGGCTCTCAGAGCGAGGCGTTGAGTGTGAGGTGATTATCGGCGCAAAGACCAAAGATATGCTGATCTTTACTGAGCGTATGTCGGCTGTGGCGAAGGTGCACATTGCGACCGACGATGGCTCGGAGGGCTTCAAGGGTATGGTTACGGCGCTGATCCGCGAGCTGATCGATGGTGGCGAGAAGTACGATGAGGCGGTGGCTATCGGTCCGATGATTATGATGAAGTTCGTGACGCTCACCACGCGCGAGTGTAACCTCAAAACTACGGTGAGCCTCAATGCATTGATGGTCGATGGTACGGGTATGTGTGGTGCTTGCCGCGTGACGGTGGGTGGTCGCACGCGCTTTACCTGCGTCGATGGTCCCGAGTTCGATGCTTTCGAGGTCGATTTCGACGAGGCGATGCGTCGTCAGGGTATGTATCGCACCCAAGAGGAGCGTGCCAATGCCATTGCTGCCGAGCGTGCCGCAGGACATAAGTGCCGCATAGGCCTGGATAAATAACCGCAAAACGAAGAAACTATGGCAAACAAAATAGCGCGTGTGGCTTGCCGCGAGCAGGATCCGAAGGTGCGCGCAACCAATTTTGAGGAGGTTTGTTACGGTTACAACCTCGAAGAGGCGCAGCTCGAAGCGTCGCGCTGCCTGAATTGTAAGAATCCGCGATGCGTGGCTCAGTGCCCCGTGTCGATCTCGATACCCGAATTTATCGGTCACGTATTGAAGGGCGAGTTGCAGGCTGCGGCCGATACGATTGCTCGCGACAGCTCGTTGCCGAGCGTCTGCGGACGTGTCTGCCCGCAGGAGTCGCAGTGCGAGGGTGCTTGTATCTTAGGTATTAAGGGTGAGCCGGTTGCGATCGGCAAACTCGAACGATTTGTGGGCGACTGGAAGATTGAGAACGGTCGCAAGGAGGAGCAGCTGCCCGAACAGAATGGTCATCGAGTGGCGATAATCGGTAGTGGCCCGTCGGGTTTGGCTTGTGCGGGCGACCTGGCGAAGATGGGCTACGAGGTGCGCGTTTTCGAGGCTTTGCATAAGGTTGGCGGCGTGCTGGTCTATGGTATCCCCGAGTTCCGTCTGCCTAAAGAGCGCATCGTGGCGCGCGAGATCGATTCGCTGCGTCGCTTGGGCGTTGTGTTTGAGACTGATACAATCGCAGGTCGCACCGTAACGGTCGATTCGTTGCTCGACGAGGAGGGTTACGATGCAGTGTTTATCGGCTCGGGTGCGGGTCTGCCTCGATTTATGGGTATTGAGGGCGAGAACCTGAATGGCGTGGTGTCGGCAAACGAATTCCTGACGCGCGCCAATCTGATGCACGCCTACGATGAGGAGTATGATACCCCGATCTATGTAGGTCGTCGCGTGGTGGTTGTCGGTGGCGGTAATGTGGCTATGGACGCCGTGCGTACGGCAAAGCGCCTGGGTGCCGAGGCTACGATCGTCTATCGTCGCTCGGAGGTTGAGCTTCCCGCGCGTGTCGAGGAGGTACATCACGCCAAAGAGGAGGGTATCGAGTTCCGTATGCTGACCAACCCGATCGAGGTGGTTGGTACGGATAAGGGCTGGGTACGCGCCATTCGTTGCGTCGAGATGGAGCTTGGCGAGCCCGATGAGTCGGGTCGTCGTTCGCCCGTTGTGAAGGAGGGCTCGGAGTTCGAGATCGAGTGCGATGTGGTGATTATGGCGCTCGGAACCTCGCCCAATCCGCTGATTGCGGCTACAACCGACGGTCTCGAAACCAATCGTCGTGGCTGTATCGTTGCCGATGATGAGGGTCGCACCTCGCGTGAGGGCGTCTTTGCGGGTGGCGATATCGTTACGGGTGCAGCGACCGTAATCCTTGCAATGGGTGCAGGTCGTCGCGCAGCAAAGGCCATCGACGAGTATGTGAAGTCGAAGGCATAATTCGCAAACCAATATCCAAAATCAAAGCCGCGTCCAATGGGCGCGGCTTTGTTGTATGTCTTATTAATAATTAGTGCACGCGGTGGCGTGGGTCGGAGTAATTTTCAAAATCGCCAATTCGCTCTAATACAACTCAATATACTCATACGTATTTCCGACCATCGAGAGGTAGCGTTCGAACTCCTCGCGCGAGATTACGACTGTAGCGCGGTTGTCGTTGGGGTGGAAACTGATCGAGGGGCGGTCGAGCAGATTCTTGTCCAGAAATAGATGCACGTGGTGTTCCTCGTCGTTAATCAGTCCGAAGGGCGACACCGAGCCGGGCAGCAGACCCAGGTAGCGCTCCATACGTTGCTGCGAGGCGAACGATAGTTTGCCCTGATGCAGACGGTGCTCCAAGTCGTGAATTGCCATATTCTGCGCGCTATCGAAGCACACCAGATAGTGGCGGTTGCCCTTATGATTGCGGAAAAAGAGGTTCTTGCAGTGAGTCGAGCCGTCGGCACGCCAATGTTCGCGTGCGATCTCGATCGTGGGGGCCTCGGGGTGCTCGTACCACTCGTATTGGATCTGGTGGGCATCGAGGTAGTCGAAAACTTTCTGTCGTCGTTCCATTTGTTTTGAGTTCTGTTTTTTTCGAGTTACAAAGTTAGCGCAAAGTTCGTATATTTGCACAAGAAATGAACGAAACAAATGGCAAAAATCAATAAAACAAATGCCGCACGTCTGCTAGATCGTGCGAAGATCTCCTACGAACTTGTGCCCTATATGGTCGATGAGGAGCACCTCGATGCCTGCCACGTGGCAGAGCAGTTGGGCGAGCCTATCGAGCAGGTATTCAAGACGTTGGTACTGCGTGGCGATCGTACAGGAATCTTCGTGTGCGTCATTGCAGGCAATTGTGAGGTCGATCTGAAAGCTGCGGCACGCGTGTCGGGCAACAAGAGTGCCGAGATGATCCACGTGCGCGAGCTGCTTGCGACGACGGGATATATTCGCGGCGGTTGTTCGCCGATTGGAATGAAGAAGCCCTTCCCGACCTTCATCGATAGTAGCTGCTTGGAGCACGATCATATATATATAAGTGCGGGCGTGCGAGGGTTGCAGATCGGGATCGCACCGCGCGAATTGATCGAATTTGTGGGGGCAACGGTGACTGAGTTGACGGCATAACGACTGCCGTACGAGGGCACGAAAATTGAGAGTGATGTTACCGAGGTGAGCGCAAAAGCTTGCTTCGGTAACTTTTTTGTGCCCTATGATGAATAGATTTTGTGTAGTGATGTTGCTCTTCGGAGCATTGTTGTCGGGGTGTCGCGGACGTGTGCCCAATGCTCTGCCAGAACAGCGTGTTAAGGTACAAACCGTTGAGCGTCTTGATTTTATTGATAAAGATTTTGCAGGTATGTCTACGGCGGACAACTCCACGAACTTGGCTTTCAAGGTGGGTGGATTGGTCGAGCAGATCGATATCAGCGAGGGTCGTTTGATCCCTGCGGGTTATATCATCGCGCGACTCGATCCGAAGGAGTTCGAACGCCAGCGCGATGCGGCGCGCTCGGCCTTTGAGACTGCCCGCTCGCAATACGAACGAGCTCAGCGACTGCTTGAACGTCAGGCGATTTCCCGCGCTGAGTATGAAGTGGCACAAACGCAGTTTGTGCAGGCTCGCTCGGAGTATGAGAATGCGACGGATGTGCTCGCTGAGACCAATCTTCGTGCGCCGTTCGAGGGTATTATCGAGCGTCAGTTTGTCGATACCTACCAGCGCGTTAACGCGGGACAGAGCATCGTGCGGCTGGTCGATCCTCGTACTCGAAGTGTCAAATTCACGATGCCCGAAAGTGGGCTTAATTTACTGAGTGATACTTCGATACGTTTCTCGGTCGAGTTCGATAACTATCGAGGGGTACAATTTCCTGCCTACCTGAAAGAGTATGTCGAGACCTCGTCCGATGCGTCGGGTTTCCCCGTGTCGCTCGGTCTGCGCGAGCCGTTGCCCGCGGGACAGTTCGACATTACGCCCGGTATGTCGTGCACCGTGACGATGCAGATCGACCAATCGCGTGTGAGCGATGAGGTGTCGGTGCCGCTGAGTGCGATCTATGCGCCGACCTCGGGCGGAACATACGTTTGGGTGGTGCGCGATGGCGTGGTGCATCTGCAACCGATCGAGTTGGGTGAGATTTTTGGGCGCAATCGGGTGGTTGTCAGGCGCGGATTAGAGGGTGGCGAGCAGGTGGTTACGGCGGGTGTCTATCATCTGCAAGAGAACGAGCGAGTGGTGGTAATTCAATAAGATATGGCTATGAATCTGACCGAATATTCGCTTCGTAGGCCACGTGTTGTGTGGTTCGTGCTGGCCGTAATGCTTATCGGTGGCGTCTATGCGTTCACACGCCTGGGCAAGAAGGAGGATGCGCCGTTTGTGATCAAGAGTGCGGTGCTGATGACGCACTACGAGGGTGCCTCGCCCGAGGAGGTCGAGCGGCTGGTGACCGAGCCGATCGAGCGCGAGATTCAGACGATGCGATCGTTGCATAAGATCACCTCGGAGTCCTATTATGGGTTGTCGCGCATCGTGGTTGAGCTGTCGCCTGCGACGCCCGCCGAGCGTATGCCGCAGATGTGGGACGAACTGCGCCGCAAGGTGCTAAATGTTCAAAATGAGCTGCCTGAGGGTGCGTCGGAGATCTCGGTTGGCGACGATTTTGGCGACCTATATGGAATCTATTATGGCTTGAAGGGCGATGAGGGTATCGACGATGAGGAGTTGCGACAGTGGGCGCAGGAGATCAAACGTCGCGTGGTGACACTCGACGGCGTGCAGAAGGTGGCTCTCTATGGCGAGCAACAACCCGTTGTGAATGTGTATGTTTCGATGGCGCGGCTGAGTAATTTCTCGATCCGTCCCGAGAGTATCATTGCGGCGATGAGTGGTCAAAATCGCGTGGTCGATAGTGGCGAGAAGTTGGCGGGCGAGATGCAGATCCGAATTCTCGAAACGGGTGCCTATCGTTCGCTTGATGATATTGCAAATCAGTTGCTTACTTCGTCTGAGGGTAAGCAGTTCCGCTTGGGTGATGTGGCCCGAATCGAACGCGAGGTGGTCGAGCCGCCCACGTCGATAATGCGTGTCGATGGTCAGCGTGCTATCGGTATAGGCATTGCGACCGACCCTGCGCGCGATGTGGTTAGGAGTGGTCGTGCGGTGGCCGAGGAGTTGCGACAGATCGCCACGCAGATGCCCCTCGGAATGGAGATCGTGACGCTATATCCCGAGGACGAGATCGCTCGCGATGCGAATAATCAATTTATAATCAATCTATTGGAGTCGGTTGCGATTGTCGTGGCGGTCATTATGCTCGTGATGGGTTTGCGTCAAGGTGTAGTGATTGGCTCGTCGTTGTTGTTGGCGATCGGGGGCACGATGTTGATTATGTTGGTCGTGGGCGAGGGGTTGAATCGCACCTCGTTGGCGGGATTTATCATTGCGATGGGAATGTTGGTCGATAACGCGATCGTGGTAGTTGATAACGCCCGACGCGCAATCGCCCGCGGTAAGAAACCTGCCGAAGCTCTGGTCGAAGGGGCGTCGTGCCCGAAGTGGAACTTGCTGGGTGCCACGCTGATATCGATCTGCTCGTTCCTGCCGTTGCAGTTGGCGGCGTCGGCTGTTGCCGAGATGGTCAAGCCGCTGTTTGTGGTTTTGGCCTGTTCGCTCTTGTTGAGTTGGGTGCTTGCCCTCACCCAGACGCCATTGCTCGGAATCGCATTGATACACCCCGCGACGAGGCCTGCGGGCGATGACGGGCAACAACGTGTTTTGCAACGATTTACGCACGTATTGGAGTGGTTGCTAAGGCATCGCACGGTGACGGTTGTGGTGGTTGTTGCGCTGTTCGTGGGGGCGTTGGTGGCTATGCGCGTGATGCCACAGAACTTCTTTCCGTCGCTTGATAAACCCTATTTCCGTGCCGATTGCTACCTGCCCGATGGATTCAATATCCGCACAACAGCCGCGAGGGTCGATTCGTTGTGCGCTTGGTTGCAACGCCAGCCATCGGTGCGCCGTGTGTCGGCAACGGTCGGCTCGACGCCTCCGCGCTACTATCTTGCGAGTTCGTCGGTCGGTCCGCGCAACAATTTTGCGAATATTCTGATCGAACTCACAACTGCCGATTCAACGGCTGCGGTCGAGCAACGATTCTATGAATATGTGCTTGAAAATCAGCCCGATATTTGGCTGCGCTCGTCGCTGTTTAAACTCTCGCCCGCAACCGAGAGTGCGATCGAATTCGGCTTTATCGGCAACAATATCGACACGCTGACGCAGCTGACCGAGCGGGCGATGGCGATTATGCGCGAAGATGGCGGTGCGACTTCGATTCGCAATAGTTGGGGCAATCGCGTGCCGACGTGGTTGCCGGTCTACTCGCAGATGACGGGCCAGCGAATTCGCGTTACGCGTGAGCAGATGGCGCGCAGCATTACGCTCGCGACGTCGGGTTATGAGTTGGGTGTTTTTCGCGAGGATGACCGTCGTGTACCGATTGTTTTGAAAGATGAAAATATTGATAATTATAACCTTACGAATATGCAGGTACTGCCCGTATTCAACCCCAATGGGCGAGTCTATCCGTTGGAGCAGGCGGTCGAGGAGTTCGATTTCGACTATCGCCTGGGGGTGATCAAGCGCTTCAATCGCGAGCGCGTGATGAAGGCTCAGTGTGAGCCTCTGCGCGGGCAGAACAGCAAACAATTGTTTGACCGTCTGTATGAGCGAATCGAGCGCGAAGTGGCTCTGCCTGAGGGGTATAGCCTGCGGATTTTCGGCGAGCAGGAGTCGCAGAGCGAGTCGAATGCGGCGCTGGCGGCCAATATGCCGTTGGCTATGGTGCTGATTTTTTTCATTTTACTGCTGCTTTTTGGGGACTATCGTCGTCCGATAGTGATTCTGCTGATGTTGCCGCTGATCTTTGTCGGCGTGGTGGCGGGACTGGCTGTGACGGGACGAATGTTCGACTTTTTTGCGCTGCTCGGTCTGCTCGGTCTGGTGGGTATGAATATCAAAAATGCGGTTGTGCTGGTCGATCAAATCGACATCGAAATGCGCTCGGGCATAGATTGTTACGAGGCTCTGGTGCGTGCTACGCGATCGCGCGTGGTACCCGTCGTGCTGGCCTCGGTGACGACCATTCTCGGTATGTTGCCACTACTATTCGACGCGATGTTTGGAGGTATGGCGGCGACGATTATGGGTGGTCTGCTTATGGCGACCCTGCTCACGATTTTCTTCCTGCCGGTATGCTATTCGATCTTCTTCAATATTCGTAAGTTATGAGAAAATTATTGGTTATATTATTGATTTTCAGTGCGCTGACTCTGCGTGCGCAGAATCAGATCTCGATCGAGGAGTATCGACTTGCGGTGGTCGATTACAGCCACACGCTGCGCATTGCTCGGGCTACGACCCTCGCCGCTGATGAGCAGGCTGCGCTGAGCCGTACGGGACTTCTGCCACGCCTCGATGCGGCGGGTCGATTTGATGTCGCACTGCGTCAGCACGCAGGGGTTAAACCCTTTTCATTTTCGGTGCAACCGCTTGTGGTTCAAACGATCTATGCGGGCGGGGCGCGGCGTGCTACGTATGAGCGCGATCGCGTGGGTGCCGATGCGGCGCTGTGTGACGAATTTTTTACGCAGGTCGAGGTAATCTATGCGGCTGATGACGCCTATTGGAATTTGGCGGCGGCGCGTGATCGACTGCGCATCACTGAGCAATATGTCGCCATCATTCGCTCGCTGAAACGAGTCGTTGATGCGCGTTTCGAGAATGGTTACATCTCGCGGAGCGATGTGCTGATGACCGATACGCGACTGAGTGAGGCGGAGTATGGATTGGTGGCGGCTGAGCAATCCTATCAGGTTGCCCTTCATAACTTTAACGTACTGATGGGAGTTGAGCAGGCGGCAGGAAATGTACCTGCCGATAGTGTGATGACGGAGTTCGAATTGCCCGCGCGAATGGTGCTTGATGAGATCCTCGATCGTCGAGGTGATTTCCTTGCGTCGCAGCTGCGTGTCGAGCAGTCGCTAATAGGGGTTCGATTGGCGCGCTCGGCCTACCTGCCGCAGGTGTCGGCGGGTATTGGGGTGGTTTGGCAGACGCGCTCGCCCAATACTAAGTGGCACACGACAATCGACGGGTCGGTGAATCTCTCGGTTGATGTTCCGATATTTCATTGGGGTGCGCGACGACGTTCGGAAGGCGTTGCTCGTCAGCAACTTGCTGTGCGTGAGCAGGAACACGCACAATTGCGCGATCGGATCATACGCGACGAAACCGACGCTTGGTCCTCGATCGAAAACAGCCTTTCGCAGTCGCTTGCCTCGCGTCGCAATTTGGACATCGCGCGCGAGAACCTCGAACTGAGTACCTACTCCTACAACGAAGGGCAGTTGACAATCCTCGATGTGTTGTCGGCGCAGTTGTCGTGGCTACAGCTCTACGAGAATGCGTTGGAAGCTGCGCTGAACCTACATCTGTCGGTTGCGGAGTATCGTCGCGTGACCTGTTCGGAATAAAAAATGCCCACAAGCAATTGCGGGCATTTCGCTATTTCGTGATGGCGTTCAGACGTTCGATGATCCGTTCGGGCGCGACGCGCATACAGCGGTAATCGCCAAACTGACAGGTCTTTTCTCCATAGACCGAGCAGGGTCGGCAGGGTAGATCGAGCTGCACTTGGTTCTCTGCATTGCCGCCCCAGCCATAGAAACCAGTGGCGGGGTGCGTTGCGCCCCAGACCGAAACGGTCGGCGTGCCCACGAGCGAGGCCATATGCATTGCCGACGAGTCCATCGAAACCAACGCGTCGAGATTGGCCATTAGGTCGACCTCCTCATCAAGGCGGATACGACCGAAAACCGCCGTTACGTTCTTGTGGCGACTCTCCATCGTGCCGGCAAACTCGCGCTCGGCACCTCCACCCGAGAAGACGAACACGCGGTCGAACGCCTCGGCAGCCTGCTCGACCAACTGCTCGCGCAGAGGCGAGGGGTAGGTTTTGCCCTCCTGCTTCGAGAAGGGAGCAATGCCGATCCAGCGACCTTCGGTGCGCTCGCCAAAAGGCGACGGCAGCACGCGCGAATGACGCTCAATGTGCGATAGATCAATCGGATAGCCCATATGTGCAAGTACATCTGCATAGCGCTCGACACTGTGGCGCAGGGGGGTGAGATCCTTGTTGGTAGGGCGTGTGGCGCGCTGTTTCAGTGCCTTCTCCTTGTCGATTTTAGCAATGCGGCAACCGCGCAGGCGCAACAACGTGCGCAATAACTTGGTGCGCAGAACATCGTGCAGATCGGCCACGTGCGTAACACCGCTTGCGGCAGCCTCGCCCGCCAGCTGGCAGACGCGTTTAAAGCCTTTCTCTCCATTTGCACCTTCGAGTGTCAGGAAGTCGATCCGCTCGATGTCGCGGTAGAAAGGCACCCAGGCGCGGCGCGTGAGCACCGTGATCGCCACATCGGGATATGAGCGACGCAGTGCGGCAACGGCGTGCACCGTCATTGCTACATCACCCATCGCCGAGAGGCGCACGACGAGTATTCTATCGCTTTTGAGCATAGAGAACGGGATTAAGCGCGGGATCGTTGTACATCTTCATCTGGCGATAGACCTTCATATACTTACGACCAGCCTCAATATCCTCGATCAACTCCTCGATAGCAGTCGAGAGATCGGCTTGCTGCTGTACGAGAATATCGAGTTTCGACTGACAAGCCGAGCGATGCTCCTCGTTTACGTCGGTGCGCTCGACCTCAGCGCGCATATGATAGATCTTGAGTGCGAGGATCGACAGACGGTCGATTGCCCACGCGGGGGTCTCGGTGTTGATACGAGCATCTGCGGCGGGAACGATGTCCTTGTACTTGTTGAGCAGATACGAGTCGATGTACTCGACCATATCGCAACGAACCTGATTCGACTGGTCGATGCGACGCTTGAGTTTGAGAGCATCAACGGGGTCGATGTGCGGGTCGCGGATAATATCCTCGAGGTGCCACTGTACGGTGTCGATCCAGTTTTTGAGGTAGAGCAGGTGTTCGAGCGAGCCCTCCTCATAGGGGTTTTCGATCACTGTGTCCACGTTGTCGTAGCGGTGATAGTCGTCGATCGCACGACAAAAGATGTTGTTGGCGTTTTCAGTCAGCATATATACGTTTCTTAATCGATTAATATTCTAAAAAAGTGCTTGCACTATTATTAAGACGCAAAAGTAGTCAATAATGTTGCACGAGGGAGCAAAAAAAGTTAAAAAAAGTAAAATATTCGTGGTTTCGTGTCGATGAGTGCAAGAAATGTGCAAACTTTCATTAACTTTGCACCTTAACATTCATTGAATTAAAAGTATGAAGATCGATATTCGCACACTCTTGGTGACGTTCGCAACGCTGCTTGTTTGGTCGGTTGCGTCGGCTCAGAGTCGTGTCAAGTATACTACCGAGGAGTACATCGCGCGTTGGAATAAGATTGCGGTCGAGCACCAGGAGAAGTATGGTATCCCCGCGAGCATTACTCTTGCGCAGGGTATCTTGGAGTCGAACAGCGGTAATGGTCGTTTGGCTGTCGAGGCCAATAACCACTTCGGTATCAAGTGTAAGAAGGATTGGACGGGCGCTACGATCAGCCACGATGATGATGCCAAGGGCGAGTGCTTCCGTAAGTATCATTCGGCGGAGGAGTCGTATGAGGATCACGCCAATTTCATTGATACTCAGCCGCGCTACGATTCGCTGTTCCGTTACTCGGAGACCGATTATGCCTCTTGGGCGCGCGGTTTGAAGGCGGCGGGATATGCCACCGATCCGCAGTATGCCGAGAAATTGATTCGAGTGATCGAGGAGAATAAACTCTACCTCTACGATCGTGGTGAGAATGCGCTCGAACAGCGTGTTGTCGAGGTTGAGAAGGTCGAGCAGGAGATCATTGCCGATATTCCCGCGCAGCCGGCGAATAATGGCGATGTGGTTGATATCGATAACTTTACAGTGACGGTTAACCCCCATCACGGTTATTCGGTGCAGATGGTTAATGGTGCTGAGTATGTTGAACCGAAGGAGGGCGACACTTACACGAAGATTGCCGCGCTGTTCGATCTGCCCGTTAAGAAGATTTACAAGTTCAACGACGTGGCTGTGGGTGCGGAGCTGGCCGAGGGTGAGCGTGTGTTCTTGCAGCGCAAGCAGGCGCGTTATGTGGGCTCGGAGCTCTATCATACGGCTACGGAGGGCGAAACGATGCGCTCTGTAGCACAGCGCTATGGCGTTCGATTGGCGAAGTTGGCAACGCTCAATCGCCTGCCGAGCGACGCGACGCTGCACGAGGGTCAGCACGTGAAATTGCGCTAAAAGTGGTGAGCGTGCAGTGAGTTAAGTACATCATTTTAAATTATATATGGATAACGACACAATGGGTCATAGATCGGAGATCTTAGCAACCCTGATCAAAAAATCAAATCTCAAACAGAGGGTGTTCGACAACACCTTTATGGCGTTCAATCTGCTCAAAGAGTGCTTGCACGAGATGAATGCCGAATTCGACGATGAACTCGAAGGTAAGCTCGACAAACGCGTGCGTATCGACTATCGTGACCGCGGTAAGTATGAGGCGCAGATCCAGATCGCAGGCGAAATGTTGATCTTCACGATGCACACCAACGTATTCGATTTCGATGCGTCGCACCCCGTTTTGGGCGTCGATTACGTCGAGAAGGAGCGTGAGCGTAGCTATTGCGGTGTGATCAATATCTACAACTTTCTGGCCGACTCGTTCCGCTACAACCGTAACGAGGACGAGGGTTATCTGATTGGTCGTCTGTTTATTAATACCGATGGCGCGTTCTTTGTTGAGGGTCGTATGAAGACCCCATACAGCTATCGCAGCTTTGGTGTGGAGCGCATCGACCGCTCGACAATCATCTCGGTGCTGGAATCGGCTATCGAGTTTGCGTTTGATTTCGACCTGCTTGTGCCGCCTTACAGCAGCGTGAGCCGCGCGACGGTTGATCAGTTCAATACCAAGATGGAGAACTCGAAGTTCCGTACGGGTAAGCGCCTGGGTGTGGAGTTCGAAGATGGAGAATAAATTGTAGTTCGCTATAATGTTTGCGACTGCTCGATTTGGTTCGGGCAGTCGTTTTTTTGTGCGTAGGTATTGGTGTTTCGCGGAAAATCAGTAACTTTGAACAATCCGAGCGACCAAAGGTGCAGAATTTGCTCGGTCAAACCCAACTAAAACAACGCAAAATATGTATAGCAACGATCCTCGTACAGTCATAACGCTCGATGCGGGCGGAACCAACTTTGTCTTTGGAGCAATCCGTGCCAATCAATTTGTCTCTGAACCGGTTACGCTGCCGTCGAATGCCCACGATCTCGACCTCTGTATGCAGACCATAGTCGAGGGTTTCGAGCGCGTGATGGCGCAACTTACGGAGCCTGCGGTGGCGATCAGCTTTGCCTTCCCCGGTCCGGCGGACTACCCGCGCGGAATCATCGGTGGCGGTTTCCTGCCTACGTTCCCCTGCCTGAGCGAGGGTGTGGCGCTGGGTGACTACCTGAGCGAGCGCTTTGGTCTGCCCGTGTGGATCAACAACGACGCCGATCTGTTCGCATACGGCGAGGCACTAGCGGGTGCTCTGCCCGAGGTGAACGAGCGCTTGGAGGTGGCAGGTAGTGCCAAGCGATTCCATAACCTGCTGGGTTTCACGTGGGGTACAGGTTTCGGATTCGGAATGTCGGTCGATAATCGTATGCACGTTGGCGACAATTCGTGCGTCGAGATCTACTGCCTGCGCAATCGAATCTATCCCGACGCGATTGTCGAGGATAGTGTGTCGATTCGTGCCGTGCAGCGCGTCTATGGCGAGTTGTCGGGCGTGGCGGATCACGGACTGACGCCCAAGGAGATCTACGAAATTGCCGATGGCGTGCGCGAGGGCGATCGTGCGGCCGCTATCGGATCATTTGCTGAGTTTGGCCGCGCAACGGGTGATGCTTTTGCGTCGGTGGCGTCGCTTTTGGACGGCCTGATCGTTGTAGGTGGCGGCCTAACGGGCGCGCGTAAATATATAATGCCGTCGGTGCTGGCAGAGATGCGCTCGACACTGTCGCAACTCACCGAGGGTGAGCGTACGGCACGTATGCCTGTAGCGGTCTATGAACTTGATGACGAGGAGCAGTTCGCACGCTTTGCGCGTGGCGAGCAGCGCGAGTTGAAGGTCTATGGCAGCGACCGCACGGTGAGCTACGATCCCGAAAAACGTATCGGCATAATCTTCTCGAAGTTGGGTGCAAGTCGAGCCGTATCGCTCGGAGCTTATGCCTTTGCACTCAATGAGTTAGATTCACGAAAATAGGGTAGTCTGCTGCAAAACGGCATTCATCAAAATCCAAAACAGAAAACGTAGGAACGCCCCGACAAGGGCGACCAGGGCGGTTGTGTGCGGACGAATCTTGTAGAGTCCGAGTGCGACCATAATCACTATGCCCACAATCGGCGCCCAATAGATCGCTGCAAGCCAGATACCATAGCGGTCGATGCGGTAGTGCTGGCGTTCGATGGCGTCGGGGCTAATCTTGAAAAACTTTTCGAGCCACTCCCACTTGGCAAACCAACCCAGTGCATACGAAGTCATCGCGCCCGACCAATTGCCGATGGTGGCGATGATCAGACAGATCCACGGGTTACCGCCTGCGGCAAGCAGCCCGACCATCAGCACGTCTGACGAGAGCGGCAATGCCGTTCCCGCCACAAATGTCCCGATGAACAATCCCAAATATCCTAAGTCAATCAGCCAGTCCATTGTGTTTGCATATAATCCTAATGCAAATATCGTGATTTGTGGCGTGAATCGCAAGGCTTTTGTTTAAAATGCACTCGCGCAACACAAGAGAACTCAATCCGTACGCGAGGAGCGCGCGCTGAGTCTCTTGTCGTTGTCGAGCTGTGGAGTGTGATAGGTACGCCTCATCATTTCGGTATTAGCCGCCGTGCAGCCACCCTTATAAAACTGCTTGCAGATACTAATTACTTCCACTAATGAGAGCCGCAAATGTCCATTGTAGATAGGTGAGGGCTATTTTGTGGGTTTATGGACAAGGCGTAGTCAGAGAGGGAAATTATGTTCTAAATTATTTTTGAAAAAAAGATGATAAAATTTGGCTATTTGGAGAACTTTGTATATTTTTGTATAACTATATGGAGTGCTCAGATGTGATCTGTGTCTCATTAGTGGAAGTAAATGGACAATTAAAATTTGTAAAAGGGAAACAATAATTATTAACAAAGAAAAACAGATACACCACTGTTATTTAAATCTTTATCTAACTTAAATTTTTTACTCTATGAAAAGAAAATTGACTATTGGTTTGTTGTTCACGCTGGCTTTGGCAGTGTGCACAACGAATTTGATGGCAGTTGAAGCTTGGAGCGAAAGCACCGAGATTCAGAAGTCAGTCAAGGTTTCAGGTACCGTTAAGGACTCGGCAGGTGCTCCCGTCCTCGGTGCTACGGTAATTCAGGCGGACAACCAGACTAATGGTATGACCACTGATGCAAATGGTAACTTCGTGCTGACAGTGCCCGAAGGTGCTAACGTAGTGGTATCGTACATTGGTTACGTTGCACAGACCGTTAAGGCTTATGACGGTATGATCGTAACCTTGAAGGATGACGCTCAGATGATCGACGACGTTGTTGTCGTAGGTTTCGGTACTCAGAAGAAGGCTAACCTGACCGGTGCATTTTCTTCGGTTGACGTAGCGAAGACTTTCGAGAGCAAGCCTATCGTTGACGTATCGAAGGGTCTTCAGGGTACCGTTCCGGGTCTGACCATTACCTTCGGTACTGCTGACCTTGGTGCGTCGGCATCGATTAAGGTTCGTGGTACTACTTCGGTTTACGGTAACAACAAGCCTCTGATCCTGCTTGACGGTGTTGAGATCAGCGACTTGTCGTTCGTTAACCCTGACAACATTGCTAACATCTCGGTTCTGAAGGATGCTGCTTCGGCTTCGATCTACGGTACCCGTGGTGCTTACGGTGTTGTATTGATCACCTCGAAGGACGGTTCGGAGGTTAAGGACCGCGCAAAGGTTACTTACTCGGCTAACTTCGCTTGGAATCAGCCTATTGACCTTCCCAAGTACGCTACTGGTTACGACGTATTGGACGCAATGAAGTTCACTATGTTGGCACAGGAGAACACCAACGGTTTGTATGACTCGGAGGCATTCGGTATGTACTACTCGAAGTTGTTGGATCCCATCAAGAACTGGTTGGATAACAACTTGGAGGCTTACAACAATGGTAAGCTGGATCAGACTTACGTATACGGTCGTGACTATGAGTACAGCGCTTCGGGTGTTGCTCACTTCTACCGTGTTGTAGATCCTAACAAGGAGTTGTTGAAGAACACTTCGTTCCAGCACAGCCACAACCTGACTGTTGCAGGTAGCGCAGGTAAGACTTCGTACAACGTTTCGATGAACTACTACAAGCAGGACGGTCTGCTGAAGTATGCTGAAGAGGAGTCGATGCAGCGTGTAACTGCTAACGTTACTACTTCGTCGCAGGTTAAGAAGTGGTTGCGCGTTGGTACTAAGATGATGTATACTGAGAAGGTATTCAAGTATCCTTATGGTAACTCGGCTTCGGGTTCGAGCTTGTATACTTACTCAATGCGTTTCCCCACCTTCTTCCCCTATGGTATTTCGGATGGTGGTATCGATCCTAACACCGGTGAGTCGGTTAATGCAGCAGCTGCTAGCGGTAAGGGTCTGTACTTCCGTCACGGTAACGGTTTCATTGTAGGTTATCCCGTACAGAAGGGTCAGGACGACTATATGCGCGTAGGTGCAAATGTTGATATCAACATTGCTAAGGGTCTGACCTTCCACGCAGACTACACTCGTAGCATTCTGAACTACATCTCGAATGGTGTTCAGGTTCCCGTTTACGTAGCAAACTGGTGGTCGTCTTACTCGCCTAAGTACGCTTTGGCTAGCAACAACCAGGTATCGAAGACTATCGTTAAGAACCGCGCTAACGCGTTCAACGCATACTTCGACTACAACGTTGATTTCTGCAAAAATCACAACTTGGCTGTTAAGCTCGGTTTCAACTCGGATGATTACTTCACTCAGAACATCGGCGCTACTTCGAAGAACATGATGAACAATAACTATCCTGTTCTGTCGTTGACTGAGAATGCAAATGGTTTGGCTACTGTTAGCGAGTCGAAGTCGAAGCGCGCTGCTGCCGGTTTCTTCGGTCGTATCAACTATAGCTGGAAGGATAAGTTGCTCCTCGAGTTGAACGGTCGTTTCGACGGTTCGTCGAAGTTCGCAGCTGGTCAGAAGTGGGGCTTCTTCCCCTCGGGTTCGGTAGGTTACCGTCTGTCGGAGGAGAACTTCATGAAGAACCAGGATGTTATCAGCAACTTGAAGGTTCGTGCATCGTACGGTATGATCGGTAACGAGGACGTATCGGCAGGTTCGTACTATCCTTTCATCACTACTATCGGCCGTAGCTCGTTGAGCTGGATCGGTCCTGAGAGCGCAAACGGTTCGTTGACTTACTTCGGTATGCCGGGCGTAAGCAACCCCGCACTGACTTGGGAGTCGATCGAGACTATCGACGTTGGTGTTGACCTGGGCTTCCTGCACAACGACTTGAACATTGTATTCGACTGGTATCAGCGTCGTACTACCGGTATGCTCGTAACTGCTGACCAGGTAGCTTATGAGATCGGTTTGTCGTCGATGCCTAAGGTAAATGGTGGTGACATGCGTACTCGCGGTTGGGAGGTACAGGTTGACTACAACCACTCGTTCAACAAGGACTTCCGCATCTATGCTACCGCTACTTTGGCTGACAGCAAGGCAACTATCACCGACTGGGGTACCAACACTGGTGCTATCACCGGTTACTACGTAGGTAAGGAGTGGGGCGAAATCTGGGGCTTCAAGACCGCAGATGCTTACTTCACTGCTGAGGAGGCTGCAAACGGTGTTCTGTTGGCAGACGGTTCGCGCGTAGGTATCAATGAGGTTTACCAGAAGGCTCTGTACAAGTCGGGCTTCCGCTACGGCGAGGGTGACGTTAAGTACGAGGATTTGAATGGTGACGGTAAGGTTGACTCGGGTAAGGGTACCATCGATGATCACGGTGACTTGATCCGTATCGGTAACACTACTCCTCGCTACGAGTACTCGTTGCGCGCTGGTTTGCAGTGGAAGGGTCTCGATTTCGAGTTCTTGTTCCAGGGCGTTGGTAAGCGTGAGATGTGGTCGCAGTCGTCGCGTATTATGCCTTTGACTCAGGGTCGTTCGTCGAACATCTTCACCGATCAGCTCGACTACTATACTCCCGAGAACCCCGATGCTAAGTTCCCGCGTCCTTACATTGGCCATACTGGTTCGATCAACGGTTTGTCGAATGGTGCTAACAACTACTACTCGCAGACTAAGTACTTGAGCAACATGGCTTACTTGCGTCTGAAGAACGTAACTTTGGGTTACACTCTGCCGAAGAATTGGACTATGAAGGCTACCATTGAGAAGGCTCGCGTATACGTAAGCGTTCAGAACCTCTTCACTCTCGATCACCTGAATGGTGCAATCGACCCCGAGTACAACGTAAGTGGTACTGCTGATACTGGTGGTCGTGGTAACCCGTTCTGCCGTACTTGGTCGTGTGGTCTCCAGATTTCGTTCTAACCTATAAAGTAACAAATGAATATGAAAAAGATATTAATCGCAGCAATGGTCTTCGCAACCGCAGCTTTGGTTGGTTGTGAGCAATTCCTCACTGAGGATCCCCAGTCGGCGTTTGCAGATGGCCCTACCTTCTGGAAGGGTGAGACTGCTCTTAAGATGGAGACCAATTATTTTTATAGCTCATTCTCGAGCTACGGTGCAGCTCACAGCGGCCGTTTCTATGCAGCTTCGAAGAGTGATGACTACGGTCAGGACAACAACAATCCTGAATACTCTGTAACTATTCCTTCGGGTACCGGTGTATGGGCTTCGTCTTATCAGGAGGCTCGCCGTGCTAACCTGATTATGGCTCGTATGGCTGATATGGAGCTTTCGGACGAGGTTCGCAAGCACTATGAGGGTTTCTGCCGCTACTACCGTGCAATCCAGCACTTCGATGTTGTTAAAGCTTACGGTGACTGCGTATGGCAGGACAAGGAGGTAGCGCTCGATGATCCCGAGTGGCAGTCGCAGTCGCGTACCGATCGCGCTGAGATTATGCGTAAGGTTTGCGAGGATCTGAAGTTCGCTGGTGAGAACTGCCGTGATTACACTGACGGTCGTGCTTTCCATAAGTATGTTGCTTGGACTATGCTGTCGCGTGTAGCTCTCTTCGAGGGTACTTGGCAGAAGTATCACAAGAACAACACTGCTGTTGCTAACGAGTTCTTCCAGATCGCTAAGGAGGCTGCTGAGAAGGTAATGAACAGCGGCAAGTGGTCGGTTCACGAGAACTACGGTTCGAACTACGTTTCGAAGTCGTTGGCTGGCAACACTGAGATGATTATGTACAAGCAGTTCCAGTATGATGGTGACGTTAAGATCGGTCACGGTCTGCACGGTTACTCGACTTCGTCGACTCCTACTTGGGGTATGACTAAGGACGCTGTTCAGTCGTACTGCAACGCTGATGGTCTGCCTATCCACGTTAGCCCCCTGGGCTTCGACGATTCGACTGTTAAGAAGGCAATCGCTAATCGTGACGCTCGTCTGGCTCACAACGTTTGTGACTCGGTTGTAATGTTGGATACCTATTCGTGGAGAAGCGGTATCAACTCGACTACCGGTTACTGGCTGACTAAGTTCGTTTGCTGGTCGGATTATATCAACGCAGCATCGACTAACTTGGCTCCCTACAACGACACTGACGGTCCCGTATTTATGTACGCTGAGGTTCTGTTGAACTATGCTGAGGCTTGCGCTGAGCTGGGTTCGATGACTCAGGCTGACGCTGATAAGTCGATCAACTTGCTCCGTACTAAGCACGGTAAGATCCCCGCATTGACCATTTCGGGTACCACCGTATCGGTTAACGGTACTGTTATCACCAAGGATCCCAAGAACACCTACGGTGTAAACGAGCTTATCTGGGAGGTTCGTCGTGAGCGTCGAAATGAGCTCATCTGCGACGGTTTCCGTACTGATGACTTGCGTCGTTGGAAGATGGGTGCTCAGCTTGACTTCTCGAAGAACCCCGCTGGCCGTATCGGTGTTAGCGAGGCAGCTGTTCAGGACTACTACAACTATACTCAGAATGTATACGACTGGGAAGGTCTGCACGCAGATGGTTCGTGGGCAGAGATCGAGAAGGATTTCTGGGTAACTGTTGACGGTAAGAAGTACATCTCGCCGTTTGCTCCCGAGCGTAACCGCGTATTCGATGAGACCAAGAACTACTTGGATCCTCTGCCTAGCGGTGTTACTTTGATCAACCCCAACCTGGGTCAGAACCCCGGCTGGTAGTAGTCAAATAACTATACTGGCTTTGCGATCCTCGCCTTCGGGCGGGGATCGCTTTTTTTTAGGCCCTATTTGCCCGTATATGGAACTTTTAGAGCGGTATTTGGGGTGTGAAAGTTTTGATTTTAAGAAAAAATTGCTATTTTTGTTGCGAATCGTGCGCCTAAAATTTTGGACCGACTCTGCAAATGTAGTGTAGAGTCCGTTCTGGGCGCGATTTAAGTGATTTAAGCCGAAAAACGCAACAAACATAGATATGATGACGGGTTATATTTCCCAAATTATCGGCCCTGTGGTCGATGTCCATTTTCCGACCGATGAGCAAACGCACACATTGCCGGCAATCCACGAGGCATTGTTGGTGAAACGCGAAGGTACAACCGATCTTATTATCGAGGTGCAGCAGCATATCGGTGAACGTACGGTGCGTACTGTTGCTATGGATTCGACCGACGGTTTGCGCCGAGGAATGAAGGTCGAGGCTCTTGGTACTCCGATCTCGATGCCCATTGGCGACCAGATTAAGGGGCGACTGATGAATGTTACGGGAATGGAGATAGATGGTATGCGCTCGCTCGATCGCCAGGGAGCAGCGTCGATCCACCGCGAGCCTCCCAAGTTTGAGGATTTGGCGACATCGCAGGAGGTGCTATATACGGGTATCAAGGTGATTGACCTCTTGGAACCCTACGTTAAGGGTGGTAAGATCGGTCTGTTCGGTGGAGCTGGCGTAGGCAAGACAGTGCTCATTATGGAGTTGATCAACAACATCGCAAAGGGTCACAACGGTTATTCGGTCTTTGCGGGTGTTGGTGAGCGTACGCGCGAGGGTAACGACCTGTTGCGCGAGATGATCGAATCGGGTGTAATCCGTTATGGCGAGGAGTTCCGCAAGAGTATGGAGGAGGGCAATTGGGATCTCTCGAAGATTGATTACGAGGAGTTGGCTAAGTCGCAGGCGACGCTGGTGTTCGGTCAGATGAACGAGCCGCCGGGAGCACGTCGCTCAGTTGCATTGTCGGGATTGACCGTTGCGGAGTCGTTCCGCGATGGAGGTGCCGAGGGTGAGAAACGCGATATCCTATTCTTTATCGACAATATTTTCCGATTTACCCAGGCTGGTTCGGAGGTGTCGGCGCTGTTGGGTCGTATGCCTTCGGCGGTGGGTTATCAGCCTACGCTGGCAACCGAGATGGGTCAGATGCAGGAGCGAATCACTTCTACAAAGTATGGCTCGATCACATCGGTGCAGGCGGTTTATGTGCCTGCGGACGACTTGACCGACCCTGCACCTGCAACAACATTCTCGCACCTCGACGCAACGACCGTATTGAGTCGTAAGATTGCTGAGTTGGGTATCTATCCTGCGGTTGATCCGTTGGAGTCGACCTCGCGTATTCTCGATCCGAACATCGTGGGCGAGGATCACTACCAGACGGCGCAGCGTGTGAAGCAGATCTTGCAGCGCAATAAGGAGTTGCAGGATATCATTGCGATTTTGGGTATGGACGAACTCTCGGACGAGGACCGCACGATCGTCAATCGTGCGCGCCGTGTGCAGCGATTCCTGTCGCAGCCCTTCTCGGTGGCTGAGCAGTTTACGGGCGTGAAGGGTGTGATGACTCCGATCGACGAGACGATCCGCGGTTTCAAGATGATTCTCGATGGCGAGGTGGACCACCTGCCCGAACAGGCATTCCTGAATGTCGGCACGATCGACGATGCGATTGCTAAGGGTGAGCGTCTGTTGTCCGAAACATCGAAATAATATAAATTAGGTATACTTATGCAGTTGACTATCGTAACTCCCGAGGGCGTTGTTTGCCGAGCCGAGGTCGAGAGCGTGAAGTTGTCAGGCGCGGCGGCTCCGTTCACGATATTGAAGGGGCACGCTCCGTTGATGTCGACGCTCGAGGCGGGCGATGTGATCTACGTTAAGCAGGGTGCGGAGCACCGTGTGGCAATTCGTAGCGGTGTGGTCAATGTATATAAGGATACGATTGAGGTGTGCGCCGAATTGGATCGCACGAAGTAAATTGATGCTGAATGAGATTTGTAATCAACATATTGGTGCTGTTGTCGCTGTTGGCGGTCGAGCCTGTGTGGGCTCAGACTGAGGAGGCTGTGGCACAGGCCGAGGCGGTGGAGGAGACGATCGAGGCGTCGGAGCAGGGTGAAGAGCTCGACGTCAAGCAGGTTGTGCTGAGCCACATTGCCGATAGCTACGAGTGGCATATCTGCTCGGTGGGCGAGCGCCATATCTCGGTGCCACTGCCGGTGATTGTGCGTTCGCAGTCGGGCGAGTGGCACTGTTTCAGTTCGTCGAAACTGCACCACGGACACCAATATGAGGGTTTCCACATTGCCGAGGAGGGCGCGTATGCGGGTAAGATCGTCGAGCAGACGGCTGATGGTGAGCAAATTCGCCCGCTCGATTTCTCGATCACGAAGACTGTTGCGGGTCTGTTTGTGAACTGCGCGGTGCTGCTGCTGATTGTGTTGTGCGTGGCACGTCGCTATCGCAACGATCAGCACGACTCGAAGGCCAAGGGTGGTCTGGCGGGTGTGCTCGAAATGGTAATCGAGTCGGTGATGGACGGTATTATTATCCCCTGCGTGGGCCCGAACTATCGCAAATTCGCTCCCTACCTGCTGACGGCGTTCTTCTTTATTTTCGTCAATAACCTGATGGGACTGATCCCGATCTTCCCTGCGGGAGCCAATGTGACGGGTAATATCGCGGTGACGCTGGTGCTGGCTATGGCAACGTTCTTTGCAGTCAATATATTCGGTACGAAGGATTATTGGAAGGAGATCTTCTGGCCCGAGGTGCCCACGTGGCTCAAAGTGCCAATTCCGATTATGCCCGCAATCGAGTTTATCGGTCTGTTCACTAAGCCCTTCTCGCTGATGATCCGACTGTTTGCCAATATCTTGGCGGGCCACGCGATCATCTTGATTCTGACCTGCATTGTGTTCGCAACGGCTAAGATGGGTGCGGCAGTCAATGGCGCGATGAGCGCGGTATCGGTGGTGCTGTCGATCTTTATGAACTGCTTGGAGCTGCTGGTTGCCTTCTTGCAGGCATTTGTCTTCACGATGTTGTCGGCTGTGTTTATCGGCGCAGCGCAGCATACCGAGGAACACGAACACGAAACGAAACAAATTGAAAATAATACAAATAACTAAACACTCACATTTATGGAAACATTAGGTATTTTGGGCGCAACATTCGCAGCCGCTATTGCAGTATTAGGTGCCGCATTCGGTATCTCGAAGATCGGTAAGGCGACGATGGAGGCTTCGGCACGTCAGCCTGAGGTTGCTGACAAGTTGCGTACGACGATGATCATTGCTGCGGCTCTGATCGAGGGTGTGGCTCTGTTCGCAGTTGCAGTCTGCTTTATGGCTCTCTAATCGAACAAAACACTCTCAGTTATGGGACTTTTGCAACCCGAACTCGGACTGCTCTTTTGGACTTCGTTGGCCTTTGGAGTGGTGCTGTTCCTGCTCTGCAAGTTTGGCTTTCCGGTGATTCTGCGTTCGGTCGAGGAGCGACGAAAGTTTATCGACTCGTCGATCGACGCGGCTCACGAGGCCGAGGTGCGTTTGGAGCGCGTTACGCTCGATAGCGAGGCCATCGTCGAGAAGGCTGAGGCTGAGCGTCAGATGATCCTGCGCTCGGCTGGTGAGGAGCGTGATCGTATTGTCACCGAGGCACGTGCGAAAGCAGAGGAGGAGGCACGCCGCATTGTTGCGGAGGCGCGCGAGCAGGCCACAGAGGAGCGTGAGCAGATTTTGCGCGATGGTCGCCAGCAGGTGGCTGCGTTGGCTGTGGCTTTGAGTGAGAAGTTGCTACGCGAGGAGTTGCGCGATCGCCAGTCACAGACCAAGTTGGCTGATCGACTGCTCGACGAAATCAATAGTCAAACGACTAATACCGAGGCATAAATGTATACGGGATCAATAGCCAAGCGATATGCTACGGCGCTGGCTGATTTTGCAGCAGCGCGTGGCGAGGAGCGTGTTGTCTTCGATGAGGCGCGTTGCTTGGCTCTGTATATGGCCGAGGTGCACCAGTTGCGCGAAACGGTGTTGGCACCGACGATTGATGTCGAGAATAAGCTGTCGCTGATGGCCAAATGTGTCAATGGAGCGATGAGCCAGTCGATGGACCGCTTTGTGAGATTGGTTTTTGCGCATCGTCGTGAGCGCTATCTCGAATTTATGTTTCACTCGCTGGTGCGCATTTTTAAGGAGCGTCACGCGATTGTCGATGTCGAATTGACAACGGCGGTGCCGCTCGATGAGCCGATCCAAAAACGTATTGCCGAGTTGGCTAAGCAGCTGACGGGCAGTAGTGAGGCCGAACTGAATTGTCGCGTGGATGAGGACCTGATTGGAGGTTTCCGTTTGCGAATGAACGATCAGTTGGTCGATACGTCGATTCGCACACAGCTTGAAACGGTGCGTCGCGTGATGATCGGCAACAATAAACGAATTCTATAACACACTATGGATAAAGAGAATATCAAGCCGGCGGAGGTTTCGCAAGTGCTGCTGGCAGAGTTACAGGGTATCGATCTCGGAGCGCAGTTTGCCGAGGTGGGCACGGTGTTGCAAGTGAGCGACGGCGTGGCACGCATCTATGGCTTGGGCAATGCCGAAGCGGGCGAGCTGTTGGAGTTTGAGAATGGTGATCGCGCTGTGGTGATGAACCTCGAAGAGGATAACGTGGGTGCCGTATTGCTCGGCCCGACCGATCGCATCGAAGAGGGATCTACGGTCAAGCGTACGGGACGTACGGCGTCGATTATGGTCAGCGAGCAGATGCTCGGTCGCGTGATCGATCCTCTTGGTGAGCCGCTCGATGGTCGAGGTCCTATTGGTGGCGAGAGGGTAGAGATGCCGTTGGAGCGTAAGGCTCCTGGTGTGATCTTCCGTCAGCCGGTGAATCAGCCTCTGCAAACGGGTTTGAAGGCTATTGATGCGATGATTCCGATTGGTCGCGGTCAGCGTGAGTTGATCATTGGCGACCGCCAGACGGGTAAGACGGCTATTGCGGTCGATACGATCATCAATCAGCGCAAGAACTTTGAGAATGGCGAACCGATCTATTGTATCTATGTGGCTGTGGGTCAGAAAGCTTCGACGGTTGCGTCGCTGGTCGAGACGTTGCGCAAGAATGGCGCGATGGACTATTCGATTGTGGTTGTGGCAACGGCGGCCGATACCGCAGCATTGCAATATATGGCACCTTTCGCGGGTGCTGCCATTGGTGAATATTTCCGCGATACGGGTCGCCACGCGTTGGTAGTCTATGATGACCTGTCGAAGCAGGCGGTGGCTTATCGTGAGGTGTCGCTGGTGTTGCGTCGTCCGTCGGGTCGTGAGGCCTACCCGGGTGATATCTTCTATCTGCACTCGCGTCTGTTGGAGCGTGCGGCGAAGATCATCAATCAGCAGGAGGTGGCCGAGCAGATGAACGACCTGCCCGAATCGTTGCGCGGTAAGGTGCGCGGCGGTGGCTCGCTGACGGCACTGCCGATTATCGAGACGCAGGCGGGTGACGTATCGGCATATATCCCGACGAATGTGATCTCGATCACCGATGGTCAGATCTTCCTTGATACCAACCTCTTCAATCAGGGTAATCGCCCCGCGGTCGATGTGGGTATCTCGGTGTCGCGTGTGGGTGGTAACGCTCAGATCAAGACGATGAAGAAGGTGGCAGGTACGCTCAAAATTGACCAGGCGCAGTATCGCGAGTTGGAGGCGTTCTCGAAGTTCTCTAGCGATATGGACGCGGTTACGGCAGCAACGCTCGACAAGGGTCGTAAGAATACCCGTCTGCTCGTTCAGCCGCAGTATGCTCCGATGGCTGTCGAACACCAGATTGCGGTGCTGTATTGCGGTACGCGAGGTCTGATGCGCGATATCTCGATTGAGCAGGTGGCTGATTTCGAGCGTGAGTTGCTGCGCGAGCTGGAGTCGACAAATGTATATGAAAAGTTGCGCGAAGGTGTTATCGATGACGCAGTTACGGCTCGTATCGAGAAGGCTGCCGAGCGTGTAACGCTACAGTTAAAGTCATAGTCGTATGGCATCGCTCAAAGAGATCAAAGGTCGTATTGCTTCGGTACAAAGTACGCTGAAAATCACTTCGGCAATGAAGATGGTTTCGTCGGCCAAATTGCACAAGGTGCAGGGTGCGGCGTTGTCATTTGCCGAGTATGAGTCGCGTGTGTCGTCAATGGTCGCTACGTTGCGCTCGGCGACTGAGGTGCGTTCGCCTTTGGTGGTGCCACATACCGCTACGAAACGGGCGATTTTGGTCGCTTTGTCGTCGGATACATCGCTCTGCGGTGGCTTCAATGCCTCGGCTATCAAGACGGCAAGTGAGGCTGTTGAGCGACTGCGCACGGAGGGTTTCGAGCGAGTGGAGGTTGTGGCAATTGGCGAGAAGATGGTCGCTGCGATGACCAAGAGTGGCGTTGAGATGTGTCGCGAATTCCCGACCTCGATAGGCGATTACGACTATGGACAGATGGCGCGATTGACCGAGTGGCTGATCGAGGAGTATGTTGCTGAACGCGTTGATCGCGTGGAGGTTGCTTATCACCACTTCCACTCGATGGGCCGTCAGATGCCGACTGCCGAACGCTTGTTGCCCATTGCTGTTGAGCGATTCGAGGTGGACGCGAAGGTTGCTGATGCGGACTACATCTTTGAGCCGTCAGCCGAGGAGTTGATGTCGAGTTTGGTTCCCTATGCAGTGAAGATACAGATGTATGAGATTCTACTCGATAATACGACGTCGGAACACGCAGCACGTACCGTAGCGATGCAGACTGCGTCGGACAATGCAAACGACCTGCTTGACGAACTTCGTCTGACCTATAACAAACGTCGACAGCAAGCTATCACCGACGAGTTGGCCGACATCACTTCGCACGAGTAGTTATTCGGCATATAAGGACTATTATATAGGAGTGCTAGACTATTGAAAATTGGTCTAACACTCTTTTTTATAGCTTTTGTTTAGATCTTTGTCGGAAAAATAGTAAAATTTCTAAGAGTTTTAGGATAATTTAGAGGCGTGTCCGTTCAACTGCATCAAGACGTGCGATGTGACCAAATCGCCTTATTGCATTATGCTGGCTCTCTACAACGCTTTTAAGGGTCGTATGGAGCACGGTTATGCGTTCTGTGGTTCGAATGCTTGGCGTACGACCAAGATCGAGAGCGTACGCGAATTGATCTCGTCGCTGCGAGAGGAGTTTCTGAATTTCAAGGCTAAGTTCGAGGCGTAAATCGTTCTCGTAACGCAATGCTTAGAGCCGTACTCGAGTGTCGGGTGCGGCTTTTTTTTATTTCTCGTGCGCGATACTTTGTAATAAAAAAGCTCGCTACTCCGATTGGGAGTAGCGAGCCGAGCGCTAATACAAATATAGGTACTCTAACGGATTGATTAGAGATACTTTTCGATTACGTTGCAGATGCGGTCGAATACCTCGTCGAGCGAGCCAACGCCATTAACTGCCTCATACTTGCCCTGTGCCGAGTAGTAGTCAGCAACGATTGCGGTTTGCTCGTTGTAGATCTGAATTCGGTTGCGGATCACATCCTCGTTAGCGTCATCGGCACGACCGCTGCTCTGACCGCGCAGCAAAATGCGCTGAACCAGCTCCTCGGTAGGAACGTCCATATAAATCATCACATCGACCTTCAAGCTGCGGGTCGAGAGAATCTGATCGAAAGCCTCAGCCTGCGGAGTAGTGCGGGGGAAGCCATCGAAGATATTGCCATTAGCATCGCGGTGACGGTCGATATAATCGGTTACGATGTCGATTACGAGCGAATCGGGAGCCAGCTCGCCACGCGAGATGTAAGCCTCCATACTCTTACCCAACTCGGTCTGAGCGCTGATTTCGCTACGGATAACCGCACCTGTCGAGATGTGGTTGAGATTATACTTTTCGACCAATTTGGCTGCCTGAGTTCCTTTGCCGCACCCGGGTGCGCCGAACAAAACGATATTCAACATATCTTTTAAGAGTTTATAGTTTTTTCGTGCTGCAAATTTACGTCTTATTTTTTGCAAAACAACGATATTTTGCTATATTTGTAAAAATTTTTAATTATAATGGCTAACTATTTGTCGCTTTTGGCGATTTTAGTGAGCAAAATCTATATTTAAGATATCGCTATGAGCAATAAGAAGCTGACCGAAATAGCCACGCTTGGCGAGTTCGGATTGATCGACCACTTGACCTCGAATTTTGAGAATCGTCGCCCGTCTACTCTTTGTGGTGTTGGTGACGATGCTGCGGTTGTGGACATTGGCGGTGGTCGCGTGCAGTTGATTTCGACCGATATGTTGATGGAGGGCATCAACTTCGATCTGACCTACTTTCCGCTGAAACACCTCGGCTATAAGGCTGTGGTAGTGGGCGTGAGCGATATTCTGGCGATGAATGCCCGCCCCGAGCAGGTGACCATCTCGATCGCCGTGTCGAGCAAAATGTCGGTCGAGGCTCTCGATGAGTTCTATGAGGGCGTCAATCGCGCGTGCGCCGACTATAATGTCGATTTGGTGGGTGGCGATACGACCACCTCGCTGACCGGTTTTGCGATCAGCGTGACGGCTGTGGGTACGGCCGAGGCGTCGAAGGTGTGCTATCGTCGCGGTGCACAGCTGAATGATCTGGTGTGCATTACGGGCAACTTGGGTGCTGCATATATGGGTCTGCACCTGCTCGAACGCGAAAAACGCGCGCTGTCGGGTGTGCCCGATCCTCAGCCCAAATTCGAGGGGTATGAGTATCTGTTGCAGCGTCAGTTGAAACCCGAGGCGCGTGTCGATATCATCGATTCGTTGGCCGAGGCACAGATTGTCCCCACGTCGATGATCGACCTCTCGGACGGTCTGGCGTCGGACGTGATGCAGATCTGCAAGGCGTCGGGTTGCGGTGTGCGTATCTATTTGGAGTGTATCCCTATCTCGCAGCAAACCAATAAGATGGCAGAGGAGTTGAATGCCGATCCCGTTGTTGCGGCGCTGAATGGCGGCGACGATTACGAACTGCTGTTCACTGTTCCGTTGGAGTTACAGGAACAGATTATGCGCTTGGGCGGAATCGATGTGATTGGTCATATCACGGCAGCCGATACGGGTGCGGCACTCGTCACCCCCGACGGCAATACGATTGCCTTGCAGGCTCAGGGAATTAGATTGTAATTTTTTGCAGTTTTTGTTTGGAAAAGTAACCCGTTTTTTTATATTTGCACAAACCTAAATACTAAGATTATGAAGAAGATACTAACCCTATTATTCGCTGTGCTGGCATTTGTTAGTTGCAAATACGACGATAGTAGTCTTGATAGATATGTTAAGAAAGGAGCTAAAAGTATCGAAGCTCAAAAAGCAATAGAGATATTGTCGAAAGATAGAGGCTTTTGGTATGCAAGTGGCAAAAAAAGTTATGTGAAAGTTTTGAATGAAGACGGAACATCAGAGATGGTTCCGAGTAGTGAGATTGATGTTCTATATGGCGTTAGTTCATTTTATAGATTTCAGTTTGATGAAAATGGCAAGGTAGCGGCTTATCATTTTACAGATTATCCGAAACACAAATGGACAATTTACGATGCAGAAATAGATTGGGATAAGAAGACTATCTCAGTTGATGGCCACTGTGAGTATTTTCTCAAAGGCGTAACGGAAAACTATTTGATCATTGAAGAGAATAGTGCAAATTATTTTAATCCAAAGTATATATCTATTGACGTTTATGTGCGGATGTCAGATGTTGATATAACTCGATTCCTGAATCAAACAGAATTTGAAGACAAGCGCGAGTAAAAAATGTAATTTTTTAGCTCGAAAGAGTTGGAAAAGTAATTTTTATTTCGTAAGTTTGCAGAACCCAGTGAATTCTATTTGCTGGCGACCAAATAAAAGCTAATCAAATATAAGCATTTTGAACTGCATCGCCGCCCGATGAAGGGTCGCGGTGCAGTTTTGGTGTCCCTGCGGCGCACGAAAAAAGGCTAAATCGCTCAATGAGAAGAAAAAAAGAGTGCGCAGGCTTTGTTTTTCCGAATAAAATGCGTACCTTTGCACCGCTTTTTGCAAATAATCTAATTAACAAACAGTTATGAACAATTACGAAACCGTTTTCATTGCCACACCGGTTCTTTCGGACGTACAGGTGAAAGAGGTGCTGGACAAATTCCAAGGTGTTATCACCGAGAACGGCGGTCAGATCGTGAATGTCGAGGA
>JAFNVH010000060.1 GCA_017379895.1 Rikenellaceae bacterium
GAGTATGGTGGCGTTATTTCGCACGGTGCGAAGCTGTTGTTCGCATACTGCGAGGCTACTGTTCCCAAGGTTACCGTTACTCTGCGTAAGGCATACGGTGGTGCATACATCGTAATGTCGTCGAAGCATATCCGTGGTGATATCAACTACGCTTGGCCTACTGCTGAGATCGCAGTTATGGGTGCAAGTGGTGCAGTTGAGGTATTGCAGGCTAAGGGCTTGAAGGATTTGGCTGACAAACCCGAGGAGCGCGCAGCATTCGTTGCAGAGAAGGAGAAGGAGTACAACGACAAGTTCTCGAACCCCTACAACGCAGCTCGTTACGGTTACATCGACGATGTTATCGAGCCTCGCAACACTCGCTTCCGCATCATTCGCGCGTTGCAGTCGCTTGCAACTAAGCGTTTGCAGAATCCCGCTAAGAAACACTCGAACATTCCTTTGTAAAAAACTGACGCATTATGATGTTTTTAGCAGTAGATTGGCCGAGTATCCTGTCGTTCTCGCTGGTGGGCTTCCTGCTTGTGGTAGTAATGTTGGTCCTGTTGGTCTTCATTATGAAGGCTATGGGCGCAGCATTCGTATCGCACAAGAAGGCACAGCCGGTGGAGAAGCACGAGTTGCGTGAGGAGGAGATCGCCGCAATCGCGACGGCTCTGAAACTCTACAAGAGCTCGCGCCACGACAAGGAGTCGGAAGTTATTACCATTCTCAAAATCAAACGAGCATACTCGCCTTGGAACTCTAAGATTCACGGCCTGACCCAAATGCCCGATTACAGAAAATAAACCTTTGATAAAGAACAATGAAAGATTATAAACTGAAAATTAACGGACACGAATACAACGTGACGATCAACGCTGTTAACGATGCGTCGACCGAGGCAAAAGTCGTTGTAAACGGTGTAAATTACGATGTAGAGATCGTTGGCGGTACTGCTGCGGCTGCAAAGAAGCCTCAGGTAGTATCGGCTCCTAAGGCTTTGGGTCTGTCGGTAACTCCGACCAATGCTCCCGCTTCGGCACCTGCACGCACCAATGCTGCAGCTGCTGGTGCAGGTTATAAGGTTACTTGCCCGCTGCCCGGTACTGTTATCGCTCTGAAAGTTAAGGAGGGTGACACCGTTAGCGCAGGCCAGACTGTAGCAATCTTGGAGGCTATGAAGATGGAGAACAACATCGACGCTGGTAAGGGTGGTGTTGTTAAGCAGATTTTGGCTCAGGCAGGTGCTACCGTAATGGAGGGTGATGTATTAATGGTTATCGAGTAAGGAGGTTAAGTGATGATTAATTTCCTGTCAGCTAATATTTTGGACAGCTTGGTGGACTTCGTGGGCCAGATGGGTTTCACGGTAGGCAACTGGGGCAATTATGTAATGATTGCCGTATCGTTCCTGCTGATGTATCTGGCAATCGTGAAGAAGTATGAGCCGATGTTGATGCTTACCATCGCATTCGGTATGCTGCTCACCAACCTTCCGGGTGCGAATATGTTCCACTCGGAGCTGTTCGCAGGCGGCCACGTTCATTGGGATATCTTCGTGAACAATGCCGGTCTGTTGGACTACCTCTATTTGGGTGTTAAGCTGGGTATTTATCCCTGCTTGATCTTCCTCGGCGTAGGTGCTATGACCGACTTCGGTCCGCTGATCGCTAACCCCAAAAGCTTCCTGCTCGGTGCAGCAGCTCAGGTGGGTATCTTCTTGACTTTCATCGGCGCTTCGGCTTTGGGCTTCAACGAGGCTCAGGCTGCTTCGATCGGTATTATCGGTGGTGCTGACGGCCCGACCGCTATCTACCTGACCTCGAAGTTGGCTCCCGAGTTGCTCGGTCCTATCGCAGTTGCAGCATACTCGTATATGGCGTTGGTTCCCGTGATCCAGCCTCCCATTATGCGACTGCTGACCACTGAGAGCGAGCGTAAGATTCGTATGACTCAGTTGCGTCCCGTATCGAAGAAGGAGAAGATCATCTTCCCGATCGTTATTACTGTTGTCGTAACTCTGTTGTTGCCCAGCGCAGCACCTCTGATTGGCTGCTTGATGTTCGGTAACTTGATGAAGGAGTGCGGTGTTGTTGAGCGTTTGAGCAAGACTGTTCAGAACGAGTTGATGAATATCGTTGTTATCTTCTTGGGTATCACCGTAGGTGCAACTGCTACTGCAGATGCATTTATCAACTGGCAGACTCTGGGTATCTTGGTAATGGGTATTGTGGCGTTTGCTTGTGGTTCGGCAGGTGGTGTCTTGTTGGCTAAGCTGATGAACTTGTTCATCAAGGATCCCAACAAGAAGATCAATCCTCTGATCGGTTCGGCAGGTGTATCGGCAGTTCCTATGGCAGCACGCGTATCGCAGGACGAGGGTCGCAAGTACGATCCGTCGAACTTCCTGCTGATGCACGCTATGGGTCCCAACGTTGCAGGTGTCGTAGGTTCGGCAGTTGCAGCTGGTATCTTGTTGGCATTCTTCGGTTAATCCGATTGAATCATACATTATTCAAAAAGGAGTCGCACTCGTTAGTGCGGCTCTTTTTTGTGCTATATGGTGCGTTATTGAAGATTTTGCGCACGCGGTGGCGTGGGGCGGCGCGACTAAAATCGCGGGGCCACCGCGTGTGACGATTTCATTGAAATCGCCAATCGATATAAATTGTGAATTGTAAATCGTGAATTGCAAATTGCCTTTCTCTTACTCTCGACCCCCTGTCGAATGAAAAATTAAAATGCGTCAAATCGGCTAAAAATAGGCACTGTGGCGGTGGTTTGGCTCGAAAAAGTTAAATAAACTTTTTGCACGGTGAAAAAAACGCATAAAATGTTGGTTATTTGCGAAATAAATCGTACTTTTACACGTTAAAATAGAAGAAGCTGAATGGGGTAGCCGCGATGTGTGCGAGCAGCAAATGACGAGTCAATGGCAGTTGCCGATCGGAGAGTGTTGCACCGCACCGTAAAAGGTTGATCCCTAACCAATTAAGGAATAACTATGTCAGAAGAATTGGAAGAGAAGAAAGGTGGTAAGATCATTACTATCAACATCGAGGAAGAGATGAAATCGGCCTACATCGACTATTCGATGTCGGTAATCGTTTCGCGTGCTCTGCCCGATGTGCGCGACGGACTCAAACCTGTTCATCGTCGTATCCTTTACGATATGAGCAACGAGTTGAATCTTTACTCGGATAAGCCGCATCGTAAGTCGGCGCGTATCGTGGGTGATGTGCTTGGTAAGTTCCACCCGCACGGCGACTCGTCGGTTTACGACGCAATGGTACGTATGGCGCAGGAGTGGTCGATGCGTTATCCGCTGGTTGATGGTCAGGGTAACTTTGGTTCGATGGACGGTGACTCGGCGGCTGCGATGCGTTATACGGAGGCTCGTATGCGCAAGATCGCTGACGAGGTGATGGCCGATATCGAGAAGGATACGATCGACTTCACGCTTAACTTCGATGATACGACACCCGAGCCTACAGTGCTGCCCACGAAGATTCCTCTGTTGCTGGTCAATGGTGCGAGCGGTATCGCGGTAGGTATGGCAACAAATATGGCGCCCCACAACTTGAGTGAGGTCTGCGATGCTTGTTGCGCATATGTTGACAATAAGGATATCGAGGTTTCGGAGCTGGCTTAGTATGTCAAGGGTCCCGACTTCCCGACGGGTGGTATCATCTACGGCTACGAGGGTGTTCGTGAGGCTCTCGAAACGGGTCGTGGTCGCGTGGTGATGCGTGCTAAGACCGAGATCGAGCATACGGCATCGGGTCGCGAGTGCATCGTGGTTACCGAGATCCCCTATATGGTCAACAAGGCCGAGATGATCAAGAAGATTGCCGATATGGTCAACGAGAAGAAGTTGGAGGGTATCGCTTACGTTAATGACGAGAGCGACCGCAACGGTGTTCGCGTGGTGATCATCTTGAAGCAGGACGCAGTAGCGAGCGTGGTACTGAATACGCTCTACAAGAATACTCAGTTGCAGACTTCGTTTGCTGTGAATAACATTGCGCTGGTTGATGGCCGCCC
>JAFNVH010000061.1 GCA_017379895.1 Rikenellaceae bacterium
CTACGACGGTAAGATGCACCCGGTTGATTCGAACGAAATCTCGTTCAAGTTGGCAGCACGTAATGCCTTCAAGGAGGCATTCCGCAATGCAGGTCCGAAGATTATGGAGCCTATTTACAGCGTTGAGGTACTCGTACCGAGCGACCGTATGGGTGACGTTATGAGTGACTTGCAGAACCGCCGCGCGCTGATCGAGGGTATGTCGTCGGATCACGGTCTGGATCGCCTGAATGCACGCGTTCCTCTGGCAGAGTTGTATCGCTACTCGACCACTCTGTCGTCGCTGACCAACGGCCGCGCATCGTACACAATGAAGTTCGCTTCGTACGAGCAGGTTCCCGCTGACGTTCAGGACAAGCTGTTGAAGGCTTACACCGATACCGACGAGGATTAATCCTTAGTTCGATATATAAAAACAAGCCGCACTCCGAAATGGGGTGCGGCTGTTTTTATGCGCTATTTTAAAAAAAAGAAAAATCGTTATCGCAACTTATGGCCGATCAGGTTGAGGAACTCCTCGCGGGTGCGGTGGTCCGAAAGGAATGTACCCGTGAAGGCCGAGGTGGTGGTTACGGAGTTCTGCTTCTGGATACCGCGCATCTGCATACAGGTGTGACCTGCCTCGATCACAACTGCCACACCCAGCGGGTTGAGCGCCTCCTGAATACTGTCGCGGATCTGCACGGTCAGACGCTCCTGCACCTGCAAGCGGCGCGCGAAGCACTCCACCACGCGAGCAATCTTCGACAGACCGGTGATGTAGCCATTGGGGATATATGCTACGTGCGCCTTACCGAAGAAGGGCAGGATGTGGTGTTCACACATCGAGTAGAGCTCGATGTCCTTGACCAACACCATATGTCGGTAGTCCTCTTTGAACATCGCCGACTGAAGAATCTGCTTGGGGTCCTCGATGTATCCCTTTGTCATAAAGGCCATTGCCTTGGCCACACGTTCGGGAGTTTTGAGCAGGCCCTCGCGATCGGGGTCCTCGCCGAGCAGTCGCAGGATCTCGCGATAGTGTACCATCAATTCGCTGATGGTCTTCTCGTCATAGCGATCTTCGCGCACGTAGATGGGGTTTTCCATAGCTTACCTCTTAAATTTTGTGCAAAGGTACGCAAAAAAGCAGTTCGCGGCGCAAAAAACCGAAAAAATCTCACATCTTGCAAAAAATCATTTATCGCCAATTTCGAGTGTGGTCGCGATTTGTGAGAGGAGTACGTTGGTTACAGATTGAAAGCAAAACGTTCCGAGGGCCTTTCAATGCGGAATTTCGAGTCGAGCAGAACGGGCCCTTTTAATTTGTAAATTAGGAATCAAAAACATATATTTGTGATTAAGAAATCACTTTAAAATGCTTATTAATATGAAGAAATTTTTCACTCGCTTTGCTGCCATCGCGATGACTTTGGTAGCAGCATTCTCGTTCGTAGCTTGCGAAGAGGAGAAAGTTGATGAGGTTGTAGTTTCGGACGCAACGGTTGACGTAGTTGTGAAGGCTAAGACTTCGCAGTCGGCAACTTTTGACATCACTACCACCAACGCTGAGGCTGTTGCTTACTATCGTACTACCGATACCAAGTTCATCGCAACCGGTGACTTTGTATTCAAGAACGGTAAGGAGATCGCTCCCAACACTACTGTTGAGGTTTCGATGCCCTACTTGGAGGAGATGAGTGACTATCGTCTGGTGGTTGCTGCACGCGCAGTTAATGGCGCTTACACCGTTAGCAACACCGACGTTCACGTGCCCGACTACGAAACTTCGCTCTCGATTGCTGTTAACAACCTGACTTACAGTGGTGCAGAAGTAGTTGTTACTCCCAGCGAGCACACCGCTAAGTTCGTTATCGGTATTGGTGCTGCTAATTCGACCGTAGCTCAGTTCTTGGCTGGTGACATTGAGTCTATTAGCGCTGATGGCAACGCTCCTAAGACCGTTACATTGCAGAACCTCGACGAGAATACCGACTACATCGTTTATGCTCAGTCGTTCAACCGTGAGAATACTGGTAGCGACGTTGTTACCGCTAAGATTACCACCCTCGAGGGTCCCAATGTAGACATTCAGGTTTCGATGGACAACACCATCCAGGCTAATGTTACTTACGCTCTTAACGATAAGTGCGGTGCAGTGATCGCTTTGGCTGCTTCGGCATCGGTTTATTACGAGTTTGCTGAAGCATTCGGTGGCGAGGAGGATCTGCTGATGACCTACTACTATGCAGGTATGGCTGACCTGGTTCAGGGTACCGCTCCCGTAACTAAACAGTGGGCAATGAACGGTGAGTGCGACTATGAGTATCTGGTTGCTGCGCTGGTTCTGGACGAGAATATGGAGCCCTACAAGATCGTTCACAAGGAGTTCGCTTCGCCTTCGTTCGACGAGAATGCTCCCGAGGCTAAGGTTGAGATCACCTTGGGTGCAAACACCTCGGCAGGTCCTCAGTTGATTTACACTATGGGTGAGGGTACTCTCGGTTACTATCAGTCGGTTTACACCTTGACCGATTATGAGGATCTGGTAGCATTTGCGCTGTCGGAGGGTCTGACTGAGGAGGAGTACATCCAGCAGTACACTGCATTCTACGGCTACGTAATGTTCGAGAATGACGACTACGTATGGGAGGGTTTGGCCCCCAATACTGATATGGTAGCAGTAGGTTGCCCCTTCAATAAGAACGGTATCGAGGGTTATGGTAAGAACGCAGTATTGTACTTCCACACTGCTCCCGCAGATGGCACTGCTGCTGTAACTACTGAGTTCGTAACCAAGCGCGAGAACAAGGTTAAGCGCGCTTTGAGCCAGAAGTTCTTCGATCCTTTGAAGAAGTAATCTTCGCAGTTGAGTAGCTCAATACAAACAGAGCCGCACTCCGTCATCGGGGTGCGGCTTTTGTGTTTAGTAATCGCTCAGGAAGAGTTTCCAACCGCGATCGAGGGCGTCGAGCTGCTCGGGCGAGGGCTCGTGGCCGCGTTCGAAACGGCTCATAGCCTCGGCAATTGCCCTCAGTCGCACGTCGCGCGGCAGCAGCACAGCGTCGGGATCGACCTCTGCACGCTTGGCTACGAAAAGGATATAGTTCTCGGTGTCGTTCTCGATTGGGGGAGCCCAGCGCGTTACGATCGTTCGCAGGGTGTCGATCCCATAGCGGCGGCGGTACGATTCGAGCAGCACGAACATCGCGCGGTAGCCCCACTCGTCGCTCTCGAACTCCTTGAATGCGGGGTCGCACGAGGGGCGTCGCTCACCGCGGTAGCGCACTCCGCAGCGGCGGATATTGCCGGGGTTGTGGTTACGTTCGGCGCGGGTCAGTGGGTGCGATTTCATAACTCCTGTGAGATTTGATCTCCGAGCGTATCGGAGAGCTGTTTCTGCATAAATTGGCGCAGCCAGCGGAAGGGCGGGTAGTTGCACACTTCGGCGCCGTTTTCGAGGAAGCTCCACAACTCCACGCCGCAGACAAAGCCCGTGAAGAGGTTTGCCAGACGCAGGTGCGCGAAGTCGAGAATGAGCGAATCGATGAGCCACGAGAGGGCGATACCGACGACGATTATAGCGGTTTTGCGGACGGTATCCCACGCGCGGTCGCTCTCGAAGCTCCACACCGTACCGAGGCGCGCAGCGCGGTGGCGCGAGGCCACAATGCCCGTCACGAAATCGACCGCCACGAAGGTGATGGCGCAGCAGACCAGACCAGCAATGGGGGCAAAGATACCGACGATGGCTGACAGCGCCCCGAAAATCAATTTGAAGAGGGTGTTTTCCATAGGTATTTTAGGGTTGAAGGGGGATTTAGATTAGATTCGGAGGGGAAGTTCGGGGGCAGGGGCTGTCGCCTGTTGGACGGACCCCCGAACTATGGCTGTTTCGATCGAAACAGCCATAAGCAATCAAATTACAACACCACGCCGCCGTCGGTGCGGCAACTGTGCCAGATGTTCTGGCGCGCGTCGTACTCGGGATAGCGGTCGGGAGCCGATTCGATCGCCGTGACGGCCTTTTGCAGCAGTGTTGCAGCTTGGGCGAGGGCTGTGCGACGCAACGAACGGAGCTCGTTCTCAGTAGCGGCATCGAGGTATTGGTTTGCGCTCCTCGACACACCCACCGAGCCGATACGCAGTGCCAGCGCAGGGATCATCAACACGCGGGTGTAGAGCGCGAGGGCGGGTGCGACGCTCTGGTTGAGTAGCTCGGTGTAGTTGCCCGCAGCCAGCGCCTCGACCATTGCCGCACCGAGCACCGGAACGATGAATCGCTCCTGTGCAACGGCGATAGTTAGCGGATTGACGTCGGCGGGGGTGACGCGATCGAGAGGGGCAAAGGCTTGCAGTGCCACCTCTTCGGGGGAGATAAGGTTTTCCATAGCGTTCATTTAGTCGATGTTACGAAGGTTGTACTTGGTGATCTGCGCCAGGAAGGGCTGCTGATCCTCGGCCTCGGGGTCGTAGTCGAGGCCATCGGCCTTGCGAGCCTCCCAAACACGCATATAGAGAGGTTTGGCCTTGGTGGGTGGGCGATTGACGATCTGCAACGACGAGGTATCGAGTCCCAGAATCGCATGCATCAGCTCCTCGATCGGCTCCATCAGTTCGGCCTGCTCGGCCAAAATGACAGTGTTGAGTGCGATCTCATACTCGTGCAGAATACGGTCGGCATTGAATCCCGACGAGTAGTCCAATCCACTCAGCGCGCGGAACCACGAATGAGCCACGACGATGTCGCTCGTCGCTTGGTTGTGGAGGTCGGTCCAGTCGCCGTCGTTAGCCGAGCCGATGGGAATGAAACGTGAGTTGTCGTCGCCCGCGCCGTCGCGAATTACAAACATCACCTGACCGGGCGAACCCGCAAAGCGACGCTCGGCACGGCGCACCAGATCGTAGGCGGCCTGCTCGTTATCGATGTCGGCATCGAGCATCATCACGCCCGAGAGCTGGAACGAGTTGTCCAATCGTGAGATGTTCCAACGGTCTGTCTTGTACGCGATTGCCGATACATTCATACCCGCGATGTAGGGCGGCACGCCATAGTGGTCGAACATCGGTTCGTAATCCTTGTAGTGGATCATTGCGCGGTGCAGACCATCGTCATCGATCTCGAATGCGGGATAGAGTGCGAGCGAACGAGCCTCGCTGAGTTTGAAGTGCGCCCAATCGTGGTGTAGCAGCACGTGCTGGTTGTCGCGTGCCAGGCGGCAGTGCGAAGCGTCGTGGTGGTAGAGCGCCAGGAACGAGTGGTCGGCATCGGTCACCACCTCCAAGAAGGCGTTTCCGAACAGCGATTTGTCGAACGCCAGGCGGTTGAGCGTCTGTCGGAGCGTGTCGCCCGAGCCATTGACGCGCTCGACAAATGCACCAAGCAGACGATCCGTGTGGTCGAAATTGAATCCCTTACCCGAGATGTAGTCGGCCTTGTCGTTGATGATTCGGCGGTGGGTTGTCGAGCGGCGCGACATCTGCGCCAGAGCCGCAGGAAGCAGGTTGTCGTCGCCCCAGCGCCAGAATTTATCGCTCGTGCATCGCGTCGCACGCACGAAGTAGGGATCCGAACGCTCGGCCGCAGCCAGAATTTTAGTAGGTTTATTGCTCATAGTCGTTTTGGTTGATTTTTAGTTGATTAGAACGGGTGCGAGGCTCTCGGTGTAACATTCGAGCATAATGTACGATACGGGGCGTTCGTCACGTTCGGCCTCGATGTTGTGGCGCGACGAGGCCATACGCAGCGGCTGCTCATAACCCAGCTTTGGCGACACACCGACCAACATCTCCAAGCCCGTATTGAGCTTCACGCGGGCAACCATACCGCCCAGTCGCGTAGCCTCGTTGAGCGATTCGACGAAGGCGGCGGTATCCTCGCGCGCGGGCAGTTCGAAACGCAGGGCGTGGTAGACTTCGGTCATACCGTTACTGACGGTCGAGGTCTGAATGTAGGAGCCCGACGAGGGCAGGAAATCGACCTTCACGAAGCGGTTGTTGTCGATGATTTGGGGCGTTGTGCAGCGGGTTTTCGACAGGTCGAATGTTGGCAGAGCCAGACTTCGGGCCTCGATCAGTTCAATGGTGGCGACTCCCCCTACAAGGGAGCCGCACACACGGTTGAAACTTGCGATCATCGCTACTCGATGTAAGCATACGACATCAACTCAGGCAGCAGGTAGTCGCAGCCGGCCATAAATACGGCGCGCTGACGGTTCTCCATCTGGTCGGGGTTGTACCACATACGGATCTCGGTACCCGGGAAGTCCGACGTGTTGACGGCCAGAGCCAAGTTGCGGCGGTCGGTCAGGATCACGAACGAGCTGGGCAGATCTCTCGTCTGCTGAGCGTACTTACTCAGCTGCAAGTCGATCACCGGAATACCGCGCAACGAGAGTGTAGCACGACCATTCTGCTTAGCCTCGTAAGCGGCATCGAGCACCACGCTGTCGAGCGAGTTCTCGTAGGCAGCATAGATGTCCGACGAGCAGAAGAATGCCAGCTGACCCTCCGACTTCAACGCGCGCAACTCCTCAGGTGCATCGGCCAGTACCTGACGTAGCAACTGCTCGGCAAAGCCCTCAGTAAGAACCTCGTCCTCAGAGTAGGTCGTGTAGGTCATCTCCTCGCGGTCGGTGTGGATCGCTTTGAGCAGACCGTTGAAGGTGCTCAGTGAGCCATTTGCGCGATCGGTATTACCGAGCCACATCGTAGCGCGGATACTCTCGGCGATAGCCTGACGGAACAGCTCGGTCTCTGCTGCCTCCAACTCGGTACCCGACAGGTCGTCCATATTGACGTCGGCGCGGTTGGTGATCAGTTCGTAGACCATCGAGAAGTAGTCGGCCGCCGAGTATGCGATTTCGGCCTTCACCTTGCTCATATCGATCGACTTCTGGTAGCGCTCGGCTGTGGTCGAGCCGTTCCAGCCTGCACCATAGGGCTGCAAGATGTCGCCACTACGACGCCAGAAGTTGAGCGTGGTGGGCACGGGCATATTGTACATCACTTTGATGCCCAGGTCGAGGGCGTCAGGTCCGGTCAGCATCGGACGGAAGAAGATGTTCTCGAGCTCGCGACCCGAATAGGTCTTAGGATTTTCGATCAGTTTACTCATAATGTTTTTAGGTTTTTGAAAGGTTTGAAAAAAAGGTTAATTGGTTGGGTGAATCGTTGATTATGTGGCTATTGGCGAGCGAGTTTCCACCCGCCAATGATGAGCCTAAAACTTCGCATCGCGAATGGCGTCGGCATCGCGCGAGTACGAGGCGGCATTTGCGGGCTCCTCGGCCTCACGATCCGAGGGGTCCTCGGTTGCCTCGATTGTGGTGGGTGTAGCGCGCTCCTGACCGCGACGCAACGCCTCTACGGCGGCTGTAGAGCGAGCCTCGACAGCGGCAGCCTCAATGTCGAGCACAGCGCGGGGCATAGGCTCGTCGGCGGTGGGACGGAGTGCCGAGATCAGACGCTCGGCTGCGGTGGTAATACGAGCCTTGATCGTGCGGCGTGCAGCGGTGGGCTCGATGATTCGATCGACCAGACCCGTTTCGAGCGCCTCCTCGGGTGTGAGCCAGCGACCGTTGCCGTTGTTTTCGTTCATCAGGGCGATGATCTGCTCCACCTCGCGACCACTGCGTGACGAGTAGATCGCAGCCAGACGTTCGTCGGTCTTTGCGAGCAGATCGAGGCTCTGTTGCAGGTCGAGGGCGTTACCTTCGGTCGAGCTTACCGAGCGATGAATCAGGTAGAGGGCATTGGCCATAATCTCGCGGCCACCCTCCGCAGCGGCCTGTGCGATGATTGTTGCGGCCGAGGCTGTGTAGCCGTGGCAGCGTGTCACCACGTGGGTGTCGAGCCCGCAGAGCGCGTCGTAGATCAGCAGGGCGTCGGCGACGTTACCGCCCGTCGAGCGGATATTGACGGTGATCAGATCGACGTCGAGGGCTCGAATCTGGTCGAGGGCGCGGTTGAAGGCCTCGTATGTTGCCACGCTGCGCGAGTCTGTGGCAGCGGGCTCAACGCCGATCGTACCTTCGATGTCGATTACTGCCGTGCGGTCGGCCGAGCAACGAATTTCGATTGAGTTTTTCATTTTTGTAATAGTTTGATTGTTTTTTGATTAGAGGTGTCATAGACGGCGCGGCAGGCAGTCGAGTAGGAACAGTTGAAATCGATTGCGGCCTGCTCCAAGGCTTCGGTTTTGGCTCTTCCGCGCGTGGTCTGTTCGTCGACGTAGAGTGCCAGAGCGAGGGCACGCAGGCGGGTAGTATCGAGCAGATTGGCACGGATCAGGCGATCGGCGATGCGACGTGCTCGAACGGGCGGACATAGGTCGCGCAACAAGCGCTCGAAGGGACGGGTATCAATAGGCATAAGACTCTGATTTTTAGACTAATTGAACAAATCGGCAACGTGCTACACACTCCTCGGCGCGCCACTCCTCGATGGCGTCCAAGCGGTAGAGTCCCTCCTCGCCGCCGATTGTCAGTCGGAAGGTCGAGCGCAGGTCACGATGTGCGGGGTCGGTAGCGATAATGGGCAGCAGGTCGGCGGCAGTGAGTTGCAACGAGAGGGTTACGCAGCGAGCCGCATTGAGCTCCTCGTAGTGGGCGTCGAAGTATCGGTGCAGACCCTTCGCGCCGTCGCGATCCTCGAAGCAGAGCGAGCCCTCGGCCGCGTGGAACGCCGCATGGGGATAGGCTCCCGCTACCAGACCCCAACGCTCGTCATCGGGCAGGGTCTTCATACCGTTGTAGAGGAGAATCTTGGTGGGGAAATTGAGCTGCGCGGGGTCATCGGCGTCGCGGTCACCCACCTGCGGCAACGATACCGACGGCGCGAGGGCGATGATCTCCGAGGCATTGATCGTCGGTGCAAAGAGTGAGTTGCAGGCGTCGCGCTCACCCTCGTCGGCAAGTTTCGAGTGCACCTCACCCACCCATTCGCTAAAGCGATCGTCGTGTTGTTGGTTGTAGCGCGCTACGGCTCCGTCCCCCGTCTGGTAGCGGTGTCGCGTGGCCTTGTCGCTGTCGATTGCGGCCTGCGTGACGGCTATGGGGAGCGTTGTAATGATGCGGTCGCTCCAGTCGATAACGCTCTCACGATCAACCATATCGGCAACCGACTCGATGTAGACCTTTCGTTCGATGGGATCGGTGTAGAATCGCAGGTTGAACATCTGCGCCAGCGCTTCGAGCAGGTCGACCTGACGCATATCGTGGTGGAGAATATCTGCCAGCGTGAAGGTCGAGCCGAGGGCTGGATTGGGTTGGAACGAGGGGTATGCGCGGGTCGAGGCGTAGAGCGTCATCGTCTGTCCCTGCGCGGCACCTCCGAATGCGATTTTGCGGAACTCGAAGGGTTCCGAGGCTGAGATTTCGCGCGGTGCGGTTGCGACCGTCACGGTAACTTCGGTCTGTCCGGTCATCTCGACGTAACCAGCATAGAGAGCCCAATCGTTCGGATAGGGAACGTAGCTTGTCGCGCCCAATGGCTTGTATAGCAGTGTTGGTTCGTAGGCGGTTATGGTGTCCGGAATCGAGAACAGTGCGTTGCTCGTATTGAACTCTACGGCGATATTCTCGTTGGTTACCATACCGATCTTAGCGAGATACATCAATCTGTAGCTTGTACCCAAGTCGTGGTTAAATACCACGCATCGATACTCCATTCCCGAGCGGAACGTGGGTCTATGGTCGACAAAGCGGTTCGCCAGTGCAAATTTGTAGCTGTTCACCGTATCGAGGTAGATTGTGTCGAAACCCTGCAAGAGATAGCGCGATGCGATGCGGTAGTCGGTTGCGTAGTGGAGCTGGCAGACGATCGAGGCATTGACCTTTTCGGGCGGTGAGAATAGTACCTCACCCTCGACCACGCGGAACGAATCGTCGGCAGCGTGGAGGTCGGTGGCGACTTCCGAGGGCACGACCGTATCGACCAGATTACCAACCGAGTTAAGCGATGTGAAGGGGTTTGCGTAGACCATTCCTCGGCTGTCGGCTGTTGCGGTTTTGGCTGTTGTGCGCCCTGCGCGGAAACCCATTCGGGCGTCCAGACGCGAGGTGTTGCGCTCGGCGAAACGACCACTCATCACCAATCGGTTGAAGGGTTGCGCATCGAACAACGAGCTCTCGATCGTGTATCCCGCATCGGCAAAGATCGCCTCAACCATCTTCGGCACGCTCACAAAGGGGTGGAAATCGCTCAGCGCGGGAATCTGCTGTACGGGCATCAACTCGACGTCGGAGCGCGTGTCGGTGTATCGGTCGCGCTGTACGGGCAACAAGCGCACCACTTGGTCGTTGTACCAACTGTTGGTAATGGCTGTGGAGTTGAACGTGGCCTCGTAGTCGATACCCACCTCATCGATCTGTCGTAGCGAGGCGGTGCGAGCCCATTCGTGCGCACCCGAGATGATCTCGATCGTGTATCGGTCGCCCTCGGTCGCGCACTCCGTACCGATGAGCAGTACTGTACCCTCGATCAGCGCCACGCCATCGAACTCGATACGCGCCTTGTGGTCGACATCGTTGAACGATGTGGCGTCGAGAATCCGATCGTCATAACCGATGATCTCACGATTCTGGTGGCAGATCGGTATCGAGAGTCGGTAGTGCTCGCCCGTACGCAGAGCCTTGAACGAGCGCAGGTCGGCCGAGTCGAAACGGAGCGTCGGCGTGGAGGTTGCCGCATCGGTCAGGCAGAGACGGTCATCAATATATAATTTCATAATCGCTTGCATTTTAGACGGTTCGGGATATTGTTTCGATATAGCTCAGGCTGACGATGAGGCGGTCGGGGCGTTCGTTCGGGAACGATGAATATTCGGTCGTCACCACCTCGACCTTGCGCAGACGCCCGTCGTCGATGATCCAAACGGCTGGCGAGGCGAGCAACGACAACAGCGCGTCGAGCGATCCGTGGGGCATAATTCCGCTATCGAGTGTGAGGGTTGTGCGGCGTGTGGTGAGGGTATCCACCGAGCCGGCGACGCGACTGCGCTCGAAGCTCACTTTGCGACCGCCAAAGCCCTCGAAGGTGTGCAGGTCGCACGCGCCGAGCGAGTTGAACCACGCCACGCGATGACTGATCTTACTACGTTCGACGACGTCGTAGATGACCGTTGCCACCTTTTTCGCGGAGGTCGAGAGAGTGACTTCGATTCGTTTCAGCGGGGCCGAAACACGTGCCTGCAACGAGTCGAAATCGACCACCACGCCGACCATCTGTTCGAGTTCTTCGGTCGAGAACGAGTAGGGTGTCACAGTCCCATTTGTATCAAACAGGCGGAACTCGGCTTTGATGTAACAATCGGTCGAGATCACGCGCAGGTCGTCATTTTCGCCCGCAGCGAGAGTACGGTGTAGTGGTTTTTCCGAGAGTAGAAGGTTGGGTGCGAGGGGAGCATTTCGGGGTGAGGCGAGTACTGCGGGAAGGTTTCCCGAGCTAATGCCATTGACCCGAATGTGGCTGTTGATGATCGTCAGCGAGTGCGCAAAAGCGTATGTGCTCGAATTGATCACAGGGTCGAGAACGAAGTGACGACGCAGGTATGGCGCCACATCAATCGATCGCGAGGCGAGCCCTTTTAGGCGGAGTGTACCGAGTGTTGCGCCGTTGTCGGAGTTGACAACCTCTACGGTCGTAACCGTATCGGGATCAAGACCTTCGAGCGTATAGAGCAGTGGTTCGACAGCTGTCGAATAGGGTGCAGGTGAAGTTCTGATGTTCATAGTTTAGGGGGGGTGAAGGTTTAGATGCAATATTCGACTTTGAGGGTGAATGTGGCGATAATACCCAGGTCGCCGTGGTTGGTTGTTTGGAGCGCCGTGGGGGTGAGCTTGACGTTGTCGAGGGCGATGATTCCGGGGGTGAGGCTGAGCGTGTGGAGCAGGTTGATCGCATCATTCTCGACCAGCTCCCAGACGGTTTCGGGACGGGCAATTGCCTCGCGGTCGGCTTGGTGGAGCAGTCGGAGCGAGATTCGGTAGCTGATCGCTCCCTCGCTCAACCCCTCGACGGCTGTTGCGATTGGGGTATCGAGCCAGGCGGTTGGGTAGTTTCGGATTGTGGAGGTGGCGATTGCGGGGTCGCCTGTTTCGAACGAGTAGCCAAGCGGCTCGACGGCGGCGCGCAGGGCGGTGAATAGTGAAGATCGGTTCATTGTTTACTATATGTCGATAAGATGTTAAAAGATGTCGATAACCCGTGATAACCCACCGCACCAGATGAGAGATAACGTGCGTAAAGCATTGAGATCCAATGCCTCGATGAGGTTTAACAGCTGAGTGTTGAAAACTCGAAAAGTGGACGGTTGAAAACCCGCATTGAGAGAGTCGAAAGCCGAGTGGCGAGCGGGTCGAATGATGGTGCAAATATAGGGTTTCGAAGGAGCGTTTGTCAAGAGTTGGGCGTCGATTTTTTCGCAAGTTGAAAAGCCCGTGCGCCCCATTTGGCTCACTCTCAGCCCGCTGCACCGAGCAAAAAAATGCAAAATTTTTGCTACGAAACCCGAAAAAATCCCTTTGCGAGCCATTTTTTCGCGCTCGAAAGGCGGCAGTTTCCAAAAATTATATTAATTTAGCGGCGGATTATGGCCACGAGTGACCACAAATCCACGAAGTTTAACCAAAGGCACAACAATATGGACGATGGCTCTTCTGCGGAGAATTGCACTTACATCCTACCTCGACACGGTGCCATTCACCTATGGCATCAAGCACGCACCCGAGTGTCGTGCCGAGTTGCTGTTGTCCTCACCCTCGCGTAGCGTCGAGCTGATCGAGCAGGGAGAGGTTGACTTTGCCCTTGTACCCACCGCTGCCGCCGATCGTCTGCGCGGCGTGCGTATCCTTTCGGAATATTGTCTGTCGGCTACCGAGCGTCTTGTGACCGCCCGTATGGAGAGCGATGTACCCTTGCAGCAGATCGAGCAGATCATCTACGATGCCGAGTGGTTCATCACACCCGAAATCTTGAGACGCCTCTGCACCCACCTGTGGCGCATTGCCCCCAAGTTGATCGACCGCAATTCGCTTCCCGCTAATTGGCTTCCCGCCCCGACCGATGCCGAGATCGTAAGTGGTACCGAGGCCTTCACTACGCCTCGCCACCGCCGCTACGAGTTTGACTTGGGTGAGGAGTGGCGCCGTTCGACCCACTCACCGCTGGTGCTGGGCGTGTGGGTTGCGCGTGCCGATGTGACTCCCGAGGAGAGCGACGCCTTCGAGCGCGCCCTAACCTTCGGTATCGAGCACACGTGGGAGGCTCTCGAAGAGTGCGCAATGGGCACTGCCGAGAGCTATCTGCAACTGACCGAACGAATCGATTATCTATTTGACCAAGAGAAAGATAAGGCACTGCGAAAACTTTGGCGCGAGGGCGTCAAGGTAGCTCCGCGCGCCAATCCCGGCTGAACGTCCTGAGGGTCGCCCGCGCGAGCGATCCGCCAAGTAGGTTCGGCGCAATGAATTTACGCCCCTGAGTGGCTTCGGCCACCGACTCACAAAGTACGAATATTCTCAAAAACAGGGAGCCAATGATTACGATTTATCTCAAACAATACAACAAAATAGTCCGCAACGCCGACATTCATTTGTTCGACGATCTGGGCTACGACGACATTCTGTGGATCGACCTGCTCAATCCGACGATCAAGGAGCAGAAGGCGGTTGAGAACTTTATGGAGATCAACCTCCAGACGCGCCAGCAGGCCGAGGAGATCGAGTCGACTTCAAAATATTTCGAGACCGAGAATGCAATTTTTTCGAACTCGAACTTCTTCTTGAAGAGCGACGACACGTTTGCCGTTGAGCCCGTTTCGATGATCATCTCGGAGGGTGTGTTGATCTCGGTGCGTACGGCCGAGTCGCGTACAGTGCGCGAGGCCGAGAAGAAGTTGCAGATGAACTACCGTGCCTTCCCGACGGGTTATCACCTGATGATCTCGATCTTGGAGGTGCGCATCGACTTCGATGCCGACTTGGTGGAGAACATCTCAAAGCAGATCGCCCGACTGAGCCGCGACCTGAACTCGGGTGAAGCAGTCGATAAGGAGGATCTGCGCCGCATCAACTCGTTGCAGGAGAGTACGATGTTGATCCGCGAGACCATCTTCGACCGCCAGCGCGTGCTGTCGGGTATCTTGCGCTCAGAGCGCTTCCCGAACGATATCTACCCCCGTCTGCAACTGATGATCAAGGACGTTAATTCGCTGATCAACCACGCCGATTTCAGCTTTGAGCGTCTTGACTACTTGCAGGATACGGCGCTCGGTTTGATTAACCTCGACCAGAACAACATCACCAAGATCTTCACGATCGTATCGGTGTTCTTCTTGCCCGCGACGTTGATCGCGAGCCTCTATGGTATGAACTTCAAACATATGCCCGAGCTCGAATGGGAGTACGGCTATTGGTTTGCGTTGGGCTTGATCCTGCTGATTTCGTGCACGATTTTGAGCTACTTCAAATACAAAAAGTGGCTCTAACCTTTTCGCCACTTTTCCGATACATCACCCCTTAGGCCGCACCTGAAACGGTGCGGCTTTTATGTGAATTATGAATTGAAAAAACCGCACCCCGAAATCGGAGTACGGTTTTACAGAGTTATATTGCGACGCTTAGCGCTTAGCGCTTAACGAGTTTCACGACGTTCTCGACGTGGTAGGTGTGCGGAAACATATCGACGGGCTGCACGCTCTCGACACGATACATACCGTCCATCAGGGCGATGTCGCGCGCCTGGGTTGCAGGGTTGCAGCTCACATAGACGATACGGTCGGGTGCGGCACGTAGGATCACGTCGATCACGGGCTCATCGACACCAGCGCGAGGCGGGTCGAGAATCACCACATTGGGGCGACCGTTCGCCTCAACGAAGTCGTCGCTGAGAACCTTCTTCATATCGCCCGCATAGAAAACGGTGTTCGTGATTCCGTTGATTTCCGAATTGACCTTTGCGTCCTCGATAGCCTCGGGAACATACTCAATACCAACTACTTTAGCACAGCGCGATGCGCAGAAATTAGCGATCGTACCCGTACCCGTATAGAGGTCGTAGAGCACGTCGTCGGCTTTCAGGTCGGCTGCCTCACGCGCCACCTTGTAGAGCTCGTAAGCCTGCTCCGAGTTGGTCTGGTAGAACGACTTGGGACCCACCTTGAAGCGCAGACCCTCCATCTGCTCGAAGATGTGACCGTTGCCGCGATAGGTTACGGGGTCGAGATCGCCTGTCGAGTCGTTCAGCTTCTCGTTGATCATATAGATCATTGAAGTGATCTCGGGGAACTGCTCGCAGAGGTGGTCAAGCAGTGCGGCGATGCGCTGCTCGTCCTTATATGCGAAGATGACGATGACCATCACCTCGCCCGTTGAGGCGGTGCGGATGATCATATTGCGCATAAATCCCGTATGCTCGCGCACGTTGTAGAATTCGTAGCCATTCTCGACGCAGAAATGCTTGGTAGCCAGACGTATCGAGTTCGAGGGCTCGGGCTGTAACCAACACTTTTCGATGTCGAGCACCTTGTCGAACATCGTCGGGATATGGAAACCGAGTGCGGGAGCTGCCTCGATGTCGGCACCCGAAGCGACCTCCTCCTGCGTCAACCAGCGGCGCGGGGTGAATGTAAATTCGAGCTTATTGCGATAGAACTGCGTCAGTTTCGAGCCGAGGATAGGGCTGATTTCGGGCAGTTCGACCTTGCCGATTCGGGTGAGCTGATCCTCGACCTGCGACTGTTTCAATCGGAGCTGTTCGTCGTAGGGAAGGTTCTGCCATTTGCAACCGCCACAAACACCGAAGTGCTGGCAGAAGGGTTCGCAACGCATCTCCGAAAATTTCTGATAACGAACCACATAGCCCTCCATATAACGGCGGCGTTTGTTACGGATCTGAACGTCCACCACATCGCCCGGAACGGTCATCGGAACGAATACAACTTGGTCGTTCCAGCGGCCGAGCGATTTACCTTCGGCGGCGAGGGTTGTGATTTCGAGCCCCTCGATCAGGGGGTATTGATGTCTTTTACGTGCCACGATAGTTTGGATTTATTTTCGGCAAAGGTACGCAAAAAGCGGCAGATTGCAACGCCCTTGCGCCCACTCGCGCAAATTTTGGGCGTAGTTTACTGAATGTTTTTCGGTTAGATTGCTCCGTTCCGACCATTTATTGCTACCTTTGTGATGTAATGAAGCAGAATTGGACATATCGTATTATGCGAACGGTTGTATTGACATCGCTTTTGGTTGCGGTGTCGATTGCCAATGCTGTCGGCCAGTCGTTGAGTCCGATTGATAGCCTTAACCTCGCCAACCAGTCGCTCGAAACCGACAACTACCCCCTGCGCAAAAATGGCAAACGCGATTGGTGGGAGGCAAATCAAACCCCCTCGACCCGCTTTCGAGCCCAGCAGTTGATCGTACCTGCATCGTTGATAACCATTGGTGCATTGGGCGTTGGCGCGAAAGCTCCTCTGCACGGGGTGAACGAGTCAATCCGTGAGGGACTTTACGACCTGAGCCAAGGGCAAAAATACCATTTCGACGACTATATTCAGTATGCGCCCGTAGCGTTCTATCTCACGCTCGATTTTATGGGTGTCGAGGCTAAACACTCGTTCGGCGAGCGTGTGGCGGTGGCAGGTGTTACCTATCTTGCTGTTAGTGCTCTGTCGCAGAGTATCAAATATATAGTTCGCGCTCCGCGTCCCGATACAGGCACTCGCAACTCCTTCCCTTCGGGGCACACGACCACCGCCTTCGCAGGTGCCGAATTGGTGCGTTCGGAGTATGGTTGGGGTGTCGGAATGGGTGCCTATGCCGTAGCAGCGACGGTCGGTTTTATGCGAATGTACAACGACCGACATTGGTTCAATGATGTGGTTGCGGGAGCGGGTTTTGGCATCTTGTCGGCCCGTATCGGATATTGGATGTTACCGCTTAATCGTCATATTTTCCGCATACCGCGCAAGGGTCAGGCCGTCGTGGCCACCCCGATCTACTATTCCCAGACCAATGCTCTCGGACTGAGTTGCGCTGTGCAGTTCTAAATGCACTCAAAACAGCCCAAATATGATTCAATCCTCGCGCAAAAGCGACGGATTGCCGCCTCCTTGCGCCCGCGCGTGTAAAATAATGTGTAAAAAAGGGTGGCGGATCACGAAATTTTGCTATTTTTGTAGTTTGGAAAAGTATTGTAAAATCGCAAAAACAAATATCAGACTATGATCGACATAGCACTATTTTGTGTCAATCCCTTTCAGGAGAACACCTACGTGGTGACCGACAAAGCTACGGGTCGCTGCATCATCATCGACGCGGGTTGCAGCAACGCAACCGAAACCGCTGCCATCATCGACTACATCCGCTCGAATCGCCTCGAGCCCGAAATGATCGTCGGCACGCACGGTCATATCGACCACATTATGGGTGTCGAGACGCTCAAAAACGAGCTGGGCATACCTTATGCTCTCTCTTCGGACGATAAATTTCTGGTCGAGAGCGCGGCACAGCAGGCGGCGATGTTCGGCTTGAAGGTGCCCGTGACGCCCACGATCGACATCGATTTGAAGGAGCGTGACGAGATCACCTTCGGCGAAACCGTCTTGAAAGTTATCCCCACCCCCGGTCACACCCCTGGTCACGTCTGCCTCTTCCACGAGGAGGGACGTATGCTCTTTACGGGCGATACGCTCTTCCGCGAGAGCATCGGTCGCACCGACCTTCCCGGTGGCGACTACTCGTGGATTATGCGTTCGATCCTCGATCGTCTGGTGTCGCTGGGTGACGATGTGGTCTTCCACGCCGGCCACGGTCCCTCGTCGGACATCGGTCACGAGGTGCTCTACAACCCCTTCGTTACGGAGGTGATGAACAACGAAATCAACTATCGAGGTTAGGACATATGATGCGTTTGATCCATAAGGTGCTCTATCGCCTGCTGCCTCTCGAGGGCTATCTGCGCGTGGTGAGTGCGATGTTTTTCATTTGGAAACGTCTGGGCATAGGTCGCTATGCCGAGGCTACGGAGTATGTCTATCACCTTCCCAAACTTGTGGGCGAGGGCGCGACGGCGATTGATATCGGTGCCAACCTCGGCTACTACTCGCGCTACATCTCGCAGGCTATTGGCGAGGGCGGCCACCTCTATTCGGTCGAGCCCGTAGCGCCGATCCTCGGTGTGTTGCGCCACAACCTGCGCCGCTGCGAGAATGTCGAGATCCTGCCCTACGCATTGGGTGAGGAGGAGCGCGAGATCGTGATGTGCAACGACACGGCGCGCTATCAGGGTTACTTCGGTACGGGACAGAACTTCGTGGGCGATGCAACGACGGCTGAGAGCGAGGGCGAACGCTTCCCCGCACAGATGCGTCGCGGTAGCGAGCTCTTTGCGAAGCTGACCCGCCTGAACTTCATCAAGTGCGACATTGAGGGTTACGAAGTGGTGGTAATGAACGAGTTGCGTCCGTTGTTGGAGCGTTTCCGTCCGACGGTGCTGATCGAGACGGGTGGCGAGAATCGCGCCAAGATCATCGCGCTGTTCCACTCGCTCGGCTATCGCGGTTTCACTCTCGAACACGGCTTGGAAGTCCCCCTGACGCCCGACAGCGAGAAGGATATAATTTTTAGAGCCAACTAATCGAAATAAAAGCAAAACACACCATATGGGTGTGAACTTAGAATATGCGTATTGACATTATAACATCTGTTCCCGAACTTCTGACCTCGCCGCTGAGCGAGTCGATCTTGAAACGTGCTCAGGAGAAGGGTTTGGTTGAGATCGTGGTGCACAACCTGCACGACTACGCCCACGACAAACGCCGCACCACGGACGACTATCCGTTTGGAGGTGAGGCAGGTATGGTGATGAAGTGCGAGCCTGTTTTCGAGCTTGTCGAGAAGTTGCAGTCGGAGCGTACGTACGACGAGATCATCTACACTTCGCCCGACGGTATCCGCTACGACCAGCACGAGGCTAACCGCCTCTCGACCTTGGAGAACATCATCATCCTCTGCGGTCACTATAAGGGTATCGACCATCGCATCCGCGAGCACCTTATCACGCGCGAGATCTCGATTGGCGACTATGTGCTGACGGGTGGCGAGTTGGCGGCCTGCATCATTGCCGACTCGGTGGTACGTCTGGTACCTGGTGCGATTGGCGATGAGGCGTCGGCACTGACCGACTGCTTTCAAGACAATCTGTTAGCTCCGCCCGTCTATACCCGCCCTGCGGAGTTCCGCGGCTGGCGCGTACCCGATGTATTGCTTTCGGGTAACTTCGGTGAGATCGAGAAGTGGCAGGAGGAGCAGGCTTGGGAGCGCACCAAGCGCCTGCGCCCCGATCTGTTGGAGTAATTATTAAAATTCAAAATTCACGATTCATAATTCACAATTAGATGGATCGACTATGAAAGAGGATAATGTTATACTCGAACGCTCGTTTACCTTCGCAGTCCGCATTGTGAAGTTGCAGCGTTGTTTGACTGAACGAGGATGTGATCGTTCGATTATCCGTCAATTGCTCAAAAGCGGCACAAGCATCGGAGCCAATGTCCGTGAAGCTGTGCGTGGGCAATCGCGAGTCGATTTCGTATCGAAAATGAATATCGCGCTCAAAGAGTCGTCGGAATCGGAATATTGGCTTGAATTGTTACACGCGACAGATTTCCTTACAGATCAGGAATACGACAGCATTTACTCTGATTGTAAGGTGATTACCAAGCTGTTGATGAAAATTGTAAAGACAACAAAAGATACATTATAAACTTCACATCACAACTCTCTCTGCCAATTGGCGTCAGCTAAAAAGCAATTGTGAATTGTGAATCGTGAATTGTGAATTTAACAATGAGGTACTACTTAATCGCTGGCGAGCCTTCGGGAGATCTTCACGGCTCGAAACTGATTGCGGGACTGCGCAAGGCGGATCCGCAGGCGGAGTTTCGTTTCTGGGGAGGCGACCTGATGGCGGCTGCGGGTGGTGCGGAGAACCTCTCGAAGCACTACCGCGAGACCTCGTTCTTTGGCATTGCGACGGTGCTGCGCAACCTGCGTAAGATCGGGCGCCAGATGGTCGAGTGCCGCGAGGATGTCGAGTGTTTTGCTCCCGATGTGCTGATACTGATCGACTACCCGGGTTTCAATATGAAGATGGCAAAGTGGGCAAAGGAGCGCGGGTTGCGTACGTTCTACTACATCGCGCCGAAGGTTTGGGCGTGGAAGGAGTGGCGCGTGAAGAAGCTGCGCCGCTATGTCGATCGCCTGTTCACGATCTTCCCCTTCGAGAGCGACTATTTCCGTGCGAAGGGTATCGAGCCGATCTTCTGCGGCAACCCGCTGGTCGATGATATCGTTGCACGACGTGAGAAGTTGATCTCGCGCGAGGAGTTCATTCGCAAAAACAATCTCGACGAGCGTCCGATTATTGCACTTTTGGCTGGTAGTCGCAAGAGCGAGATCCGCGAAAATCTGCCCTCGATGGTTGCGCTGTCGAAACGAATGCCTGAATATCAATTTGTTGTGACGGCAGTGCCTTGGATCGACAAGCGTTTCTATTGGGCATATATGGCAGATGGTCAGTATGCGTCAGATGTGCGTTACGTATGCGACCAGACCCAGCAGACGCTGGCCGTAGCTGAGGCTGCGGTGGTTACGTCGGGCACAGCAACGCTCGAAACGGCACTGATGCGAATCCCCGAAATGGTTGTCTATCACGTTCCTAAGCTCTACGAGGTGCTGCGTCCCTATGTGTTGAAGATCCCCTTCGTTTCGTTGGTGAACATCAACCTCGGACGCGAGGCGGTGCGCGAGATGGTCTGCGCGAAGTTGGATTTGGCGGAGGCCGAGCGCGAGTTGCGAGCAATCGTCAGCGGGGGCGCAAAACGGGTGAAGATGCTCGCAGATTTCGAGGAGTTGAGCTCGCTGATTGGTGGCGAGGGCGCAAGTGAACGCTTTGCTGCTGAAATGGTTAAAGAATTGAAAAATAATAAAATATAACAACGCAAAATCCCTCGGGATTTTGCACACCTTCGTGGCTCGCCTTTGGCGACCGCCCCAGTTCCCGAAGGTGCGAAACGAATAAAAAGGAATTATGAAGATTTTTTGCATCGCACGCAACTATGTCGATCACGTCGATGAGTTGAAGATGGGCAAAGTGCCGTCGGTGCCCGTATTTTTTATGAAGCCCGATACGGCGCTACTGCGCAACAACGACCCTTTCTATGTTCCCTCGTTCAGCCGCGAGGTGCACTACGAGTGTGAGCTGGTGGTGCGCATCAATCGCGTGGGTAAGTGCATCGCCGAGCGTTTTGCTCATCGCTACTATGACGAGGTTGGCCTGGGTATCGACTTCACGGCTCGCGATGTGCAACGTGCTGCTGCTGAGGCGGGTGAGCCGTGGGAGATGGCTAAGGCATTCGACCACTCGGCCGCCATTTCGCCCGAATTTGTGAAGCTCTCGGAGCTGGGTGGCGACGTGCAGAATCTCCATTTCGAGATGACGCTCAACAGCGAGGTTCGCCAGTCGGCCTCGACTTCGCAGATGATCTTCACGGTCGATCAGTTGATTAGCCACATTTCGCAGTTTGTGACGCTGAAAATCGGCGACCTGATCTATACGGGCACACCCGTCGGAGTGGGCGAAGTGAAGGAGGGCGACGAGCTGACCGCCACGTTGGAAGGTCGCAAATTGTTGGACTTTGATATTCGATAACAAGCTATGTTACTGCACGATATACTGAAAAATTACCGCCTGATCCTGGCGAGCCAGTCGCCCCGCCGCCGCCAACTGCTGAGCGACTGCGGTTTGGAGTACGAGCTGGCGGAGCGCTACGAGGTTGAGGAGGTCTTTCCTGCTACGATGGAAGCCGACGAGGTGCCCGTCTATCTGTCGCGCTTGAAGAGCGAGGGCTACCCCACGGAGCTTGCCGAGAACGACATTCTGCTCACCGCGGATACGGTGGTAATCGTTGATAACGAGATACTTGGCAAACCTGCTGATGAGGCTGAGGCGCACGCGATGTTGCGCACGTTATCGGGTCGTGCCCACCGCGTCACGACGGGCGTCACGCTACGCTCGAAGAGCCGCACGGAGAGCTTTGCGGTGCAGAGCGACGTCTATTTCCGCGCACTGACCGACGAGGAGATCGACTACTATGTTGAGCGCTACCGCCCGATGGATAAGGCGGGTAGCTACGGCATTCAGGAGTGGATCGGCTACGTTGGTATCGAGTGCATCGACGGCTCGTTCTACAACGTGATGGGGCTGCCTGTACAGCGAGTCTATGCGGCGCTTGGTGAATTTGTAAAATAATGAATAACAAATAAATACGCTTAAAACTATGAAGAAATTTTTTTCGACTCTCGTGGCCCTGATGTTCGTCTTCACGGCGGCGGCTGACGAGGGTATGTGGCTTCCGAGCCTGATTGGCAACCGCATCAAGGATATGCGCTCGAAGGGTTTTCGACTGACGGCCGAGGATGTTTACAGCATCAACCGCGCGTCGATGAAGGACGCTGTGGTGCTGTTCAATGGCGGTTGCACTGGCGAGTTGGTATCGAATGCGGGTCTGCTGCTGACCAACCACCACTGCGGTTACGGTGCGATCCAGAGCCACAGTAGCGTCGAGCACGACTACCTGACCAACGGTTTCTGGGCTATGTCGCGCGAGCAGGAGCTGCCCAATCCCAACCTCTATGTAGCGATTTTGGTGCGTATGGAGGATGTTACCGACCGCGTGAAGGCCGATAGCGACGAGCAGATCGCAGCCAACATCGAGGCTATCAAGAAGGAGGCTTCGGAGGATGGTCGCTATTCGACTTCGGTCGAGTCGCTGTACTACGCCAATCAGTATTTTCTGTTTGTCTATGAGAAGTTTACCGACGTTCGTCTGGTAGGCGCACCCCCCTCGTCGATCGGTAAGTTCGGTGGCGACACCGACAACTGGATCTGGCCGCGCCACACGGGTGACTTCTCGGTTTTCCGCGTATATGCTGGTAAGGACAATAAGCCCGCCGACTACTCGCGCGAGAATGTACCCTATAAGCCTCGTCGCCACTTCAAGATCTCGACTAAGGGTGTCGAGGAGGGCGATTTCACGATGATCTACGGCTTCCCCGGCAACACTCAGCGCTATGTGATTTCGTCGGCAGCCGACTACGTCGAGCGTCTGTCGGATCCGATGAAGATCAAGCTCCGCACCCTGCGTTTGGATGTGATCTCGAAGGCTCAGGAGGCTGATCCGAAGGTGCGTATCCAGTACGCCGCCAAGCACGCCAACATCGCCAATGCGTGGAAGAAGTGGCAGGGCGAGGTTCTCGGTTTGGAACGCCTGGGCACGGTCGAGAAGAAGCGCGCCTACGAGCAGAAATTTGCGGCGTGGGCCGAGCAGCAGCCCGAGTATAAGGGTCTGATGGAGAAGATGTATGCGGCATACGACGAGTTGAGCGATCCTTATTGGCGTGCCGAGTATTTTGCCGAGTCGATTTCGGCTATCGAGCTGGCGCAGTTGACCCGTATGGTTGCGCAGCGCAAGCCCGCACCCGACGATAAATCGGTGGCGGCATTCTACAAGAACTATGTTGCCGAGATCGACCGCGAGGTAGCCAAGAAGCTGGTTGCAGCGTTTGTCGAAGATATTGACGCACAGTATATCCCTGAGTCGGTGAAGAGCGAGATGGCACGTTTCGCCTCGACCGATCACTTTGTCGATTACCTGTTCGACGAGAGCCAGCTGACCACACCCGAGAAGTTCGCGGCGCTGGCGTCGGATCCCGCACACCTGCCCTCGATTATGGAGAACGACCCGATGAATCGTTTCGTTACCGAGCTCGTCAAGTGCGGCAACTTCTCGCAGCGCCGCTACCGCAATATGAGCGACGCGCCGTCGATTGCGCAGTACTACGCTCCCTATATGCGCGCGCTGATGGAGTACGACAAGCAGATGGCCTTCTTCCCCGATGCAAACCTCACTCTGCGAGTTGCTTACGGTAAGGTTGGCGGCTACCGCTATGCCGATGCGGTCTACCACAAGCACTTCACCACGCTCGACGGTATCATCGAGAAGGACAACCCCGAGATCTACGACTACGACATTCCGCAGTCGTTGCGCGACATCTACGCAGCGAAGGATTACGGTCGCTGGGGCATCAATATGGACGGTCGCTACACCGTTCCCGTATGTTTCATCGCCTCGAACCACACGACGGGCGGTAACTCGGGCTCGCCCGTGCTGAACGGACGTGGCGAGCTGGTGGGTATCAACTTCGACCGCACGTGGCTCTCGACGATGAGCGACATCGAGTTCGATCCCGAGATCTGCCGCAACATCGCGGTTGATATTCGCTATGTGCTCTTCGTGATCGATCGCATTGGTGGCGCAGGTTACCTGATCGACGAGATGGAGTTACGATAACACGCCATAAGGGCGTGTTTTGCTGTTTTCGGTTGAGTGGCATTTGGTAATTTTGCAAAACCCGCAACCACTATGCAAACCTTGGCCTTGTTGGTTAATTGGGCGTGTTTTGTCCATTACAAAAGAATAAATATACTATGAGTTGGTTTGAAACCCTCTATCTCACACCGTCGCCGTTGCAGGCCGTAGTCGTCATTTCGACTATCTGCGCGGTGGGTTTGATGCTTGGGCGAGTGCGCATCAAGGGCCTCTCGCTGGGCGTGACGTTCGTATTTTTTGCGGGTATTCTGGCGGGCCACATCGGCTTGGAAGTCGATCCGCAGATGCTGACCTTTGCCCAGAATTTCGGTCTGATCATCTTTGTCTATGAGCTTGGTTTACAGGTTGGTCCGGGCTTTTTCAGCGCCTTTCGCAGTGGCGGTATGCGCCTGAATCTATTGGGTTTAGGCGTCGCACTGATCGGCACAGCAATGGCCATTGGACTGACCTTCATCACCCCCATTCCGCTGCCCGATATGATGGGTATCCTGTGCGGTGCAACGACCAATACCCCCGCACTCGGTGCGGCGCAGCAGACGCTGTCGCAGTTGGGCGTGTCGGCCAATGGCGCGGCACTGAGCTGCGCGGTAACCTACCCGCTGGGTGTTGTAGGTGTAATCTTGGCGATCATCATCATTCGCAAGTTTTTTGCGCGTAAGGAGGACTTCGCCGCACCCGACGCCGAGCACGTCAATACGACCTACATAGCCACCTTTGTAGTTAATAATAAGGCAATTGCGGGCAAGACGCTGGCGAAAGTTGCCGAGCTGAGCAACATTCAGTTCGTGATTTCGCGCGTGTGGCGCGAGGGCAAGGTGTCGGTACCCGACGGCAAGACGACGATCGAGCTTGGTGACCGACTGCTGGTGACGGCGTCGGAGCGCGATGCGGAGATGCTGACGGTACTTTTTGGCGAGCGCGAGCAGACCGATTGGAACCGTGGCGACGTCGATTGGAACAAGATCGACCGCCAACTTCTCTCGCGCAGTATCCTGATCACGCGCCCCGAAATCAACGGTAAACGCCTCGGCTCGCTGCGTCTGCGCAACAGCTACGGCATCAACATTTCGCGCATCTATCGTAGTGGTGTGCCTCTGCTTGCGACACCCGATCTGGTGTTGCAACTTGGTGATCGTGTGATGGTTGTGGGCGAGGAACCCTCGATTGAGCGTGTCGAGAAGAAGCTCGGCAACGCCTCGAAGGAGCTGAGCGAGCCCAACCTGATGTCGATCTTCATCGGTCTGATTTTGGGACTTGCGCTGGGTGCGGTACCGCTGACAATGCCCGGTATGTCGTCGCCCGTTCGACTCGGATTGGCGGGCGGACCGATCATTGTAGGTATCTTAGTTGGTACGTTCGGACCCCGATTTGGCTTGATTACTTACACCACGCGCAGCGCTAATTTGATGCTTCGTGGCTTGGGATTGGCTCTCTATTTGGCCTGCTTGGGACTCGATGCGGGTGCTCAATTTTTCGAAACGGTGATGCGCCCCGAGGGTGCGCTGTGGATTGCCGCAGGCTTCCTGATCACCGTTGTGCCTATCCTGATTATGGGTCTTTATGCGCTGAGAGTTAAGCACTTGGATTTTGCAACGATGTGCGGAATGTTGTGCGGTAGTATGGCCAATCCGATGGCTTTGAACTACGCCAACGACACGATCGAGGGCGACAATGCCTCGGTTTCGTACGCGACGGTCTACCCGCTGGCAATGTTCACGAAGGTAGTTTTAGTTCAGCTGATTCTACTCTTTTTGATGTAAAGTAATCGAGTCGGAATGAAGCGTTGGATCTTTATTCTACCCATTTTTGCGTTGCTCGTTGTGGCGATCGAGGTCGTTGCGCAACGACCTAAGGACTATCGCCATCTGCGCAAGTTCGACGGTGATACGGTTGCATACCTTACACATAATTGGGGTTTTCACACTGCGGGAGCTTACACCGACTGCACTATTGGCGATTTTTTAGACGATTGCGAACTGCCGATTAAGAGTGTTGGCATATTCACCTCGTCGATGGGTCGAATGTTCCGTTTTCGCTTCTATGTACGCGACTATGATGAGATGTTTCCCTACACCCCTTCCGAGTATGTAAAACGGTTGGCAAAGGCGGGAGGTTATCCGATCAATATGTCGCAAGGTGCAAATCTGTCGAAGTATAGTGTTGATGTTTTCTTTTCGAGCCCAAAGGTCGAGGAGGATTACAAACATATTTTTCCCGATCTTTTTATTGAGGATAGTCGCCACTTTGCACTGAGCAAGGAGTTGC
>JAFNVH010000062.1 GCA_017379895.1 Rikenellaceae bacterium
ACTACGCAGGTCTGAACTACGTATCTTGCTCGCCTTTCCGCGTGCCCATCGCACGTCTGGCAGCAGCTCACGCAGCTCTGAACGAGAAATAAGAGGTTTGATCAAAACCAAATATTGTGAAGATGGCCGTTCCTTCGGGAGCGGCCATTTTTTTTTGGGGGGGGCGGAGCTTTGGTCGCTCTACCCGCCAATGATGAGATTAATAACAAACAAAAGCCGCGCCCCGATTATCGGAGCGCGGCTCTATTATGCGATCGAATCTATTGACTTAGAAATACTTAATCTCCTTACCCTCGATTGCCGAGATCAGGTTGTTTGCTACCGAGCTTGCGCCGATGCGGAACAGTTCGGGAGTGAGCCACTCCTTGCCGAGAGTCTGCTCAACGATGGTGTAGTAGAGCGCCGCATCCTCAGCCGTACGCACGCCACCTGCTGCCTTGAAACCAACCTTGCGACCCGTCTTCTCGTAGTAGTCGCGGATAGCCTCGCACATCACAACTGCTGCCTCGGGAGTTGCTGCAATGTCGATCTTACCGGTCGAGGTCTTCACGAAGTCCGTACCCGCCATCATAGACAACAGCGACGCCTTGCGAATCAGTTCGGGAGTTTTCAGCGCACCCGACTCGATGATCACCTTCAACACCACGTCCGAAGCCTCCTCGCGCAGTACCTCGATCTCCGAAGCCATCTCGTCGAGGCGTCCTTCGAGTAACTCGCCCACATTGATCACGATGTCGATCTCATCGGCACCATTCTCGATTGCCATAGCCGTTTCGAGCACCTTCACTTCGAGGAAAGTCTGCGATGCAGGGAAGCCACCCGACACGCTGGTGATACGCATCGGAGTACCATCTACTGCCAAACCAACTGTCTCAACGAAAGGAGGATAGACGCAGATCGAAGCCACATTGGGGATATGCGGATAGTCGATATAGAACTCTGCTGCACGGCGCGCAAAACGGGTTACCGACTCCACCGAATCGGTGCAAGCCAGCGTCGTGAGGTCGATAATTGAGTAGCAGAATTTATAGACATCGGTCGTTTCATTAGCCTTAGCCGCAGCGCGTGCCGCCGCCACCTTCTCGGCTACCTCCTCAACGGTCGGAGCCGGAGCATATTCTTGAAGTTTGGTCAAGTATTCCATATTATGATCACTTATTATTGTTGCACAATCAAGTACATTACTGCAAATATAGCACTTTTTTCGAGAAAATGCACTACCCTGCCCCAATTTACTTCTCGGTGGCGATATTATCGAGCAGGCGGCGCATCGAGGCGATGAACCTCTCGGGCGAACTCGAACCCACGATTCGACCCACAACCTCGCCCTTGCCGTCAATCACCAAACAGGTAGGGATACTGCGGACACCATTGGTTCGCGCAAGCAGCGATCCCGTAGCCTTATCAACATCGTAACGCACTGATACAAAGCGCGGATTCATAAACTCGCCAACCTCGTCGGTCGCCAGTGTGCGCTCCATCAAGCGACACGGGCCGCACCACGTCGCAAAGAGTTCGACAAAGAGATATTTATCAGCAGCGGCAGCCTCAGCGATCATCTCATCGAGCGTTCCCTCACGGAACACCACCCCACCTTTAGCCGACGCTCCAACCGCCACGGCCAGCGTCATCGCCACTATAAGTAACAACTTTTTCATACTATAAATAATATATAATGACTCATCTTTGCGCCCTCAAAACACGTGCCCAAAGCTACTCGCGATCGACACCGAGCGTCGACAGCAGGCCGCACGCCGCCTTGATATCCTCGCCGCGCGAACGGCGGATCGTGGTCATAATACCCTTGCGGATTAGCGCATCACGGAAGGCCTCCATCTGCGGTTGCGGAGGGCTGAAATAGGGTGAATCGGGGATCTTATGGAAGCGAATCAGGTTGATTCGACAAGCCACACCATTGAGCAGACGCGCCAACTCAGCCACGTGGCGCGGCGAGTCGTTCAGGCCACTCATCACGATATACTCGAAGCTCACACGGCGCTGATGCGTGAAATCGTATTGACGCAGGAGCTTCATCACCTCAGCAATCGGATAGGGTTTCTCGATAGGCATAATCTCCTGACGCTCATCGTGGAACGGATTGTGCAGGCTCACCGCCAAATGCACTGACGACTCGTCCAAAAAGCGTTTGAGCGAAGGTAGCACACCCGCCGTCGAGAGGGTGATTCGCGTCGGGCTCCAAGCGTAACCCCACTCCGAGGTGAGCACTTCGAGTGAACGCAACACATTGTCGAGATTATCGAGCGGCTCGCCCATACCCATATAGACGATATTGGTCAGGCGGTCGCGCTCGGGCAGCGAGGCGATCTGATTGAGGATTTCGAGCGTCGAGAGCGAATGGTGCAAACCCTGGCGCGAAGTCATACAGAAACGACAGCCCATACGGCAGCCCGCCTGCGACGAAACACACAACGTAGCGCGCTCACCATCAGGAATATAAGCCGATTCAATGTGTCGTCCCGAACTCTCCGTAGCATAGAGATATTTGCGCGTACCGTCCTCCGAAGCGCTGACCGCCAGAGGCGCCTTCAGGCCCACATCGAAGCGCTCGGCAAGTCGTGTTCGCGCCGCTGCCGACAGGTCGGTCATCGCCACAATATCGTTCACGTGGCGCTTGTAAAGCCATCGCGCAATCTGCCCCGCGGCAAAGCGCGGCAGGCCAAATTCCTCGGCTATAACTCGCAACTCGGCAAGTGTTTTTCCATACAAATGTTCCATAAATCGTGCTCAAAACGCCCATATAAAAGGCTGTCGAGTGCAAATATATGTATTTTTTGAGTTTTTTTTGAGCAAAACTATTTTTTTTCGGATATTGTTACTATATTTGTAGTGCAACAAATGATGTTTTTCGACGAAAACAATTAAAATTAATTAATAATGCAAATCAAAAAATCACCCAAAGCTGACCTTAACAACAAGAAAGGTCTGTTTCTTGAAATCGGTCTGATCTTAGCTCTGTTGCTGACCGTAGCCGCTTTCGCTTACACTCAGAGAGAGCGTAACGTTGAGATCATTGAAACCAGTATGGAGATCGTTGAGGAGGAAATCACCGACATTACTACTCAGGATCAGAAGCCGCCCGAACCTCCCAAGAAGGTGGAGATGCAGGTTCTGTCGGACGTGCTGAACGTCGTAACTAACGACACCAAGATCGAAACCGAATTCGACTTCTCGGAGTTCTCGGAGGATATCGAGATCGTTCAGAACATCGAGGTTGTTGAGGAGGTTGCTGAGGACGACGCACCGTTCATCATCGCTGAGGAGATGCCTAAGTTCCAGGGTGGTGACCTGATGAAGTTCCGCTCGTGGGTACAGGGTAAGTTGAAGTATCCCCAGATCGCTCAGGAGAACGGCATCTCGGGTAAGGTTACCTTGACCTTCGTTATTGAGCGCGACGGTACTCTTACCAACATCCAGGTTATGCAGAGCCCCGACCGCTCGCTGGCTGATGAGGCTGTTCGCGTACTGCAGTCGTCGCCCAAGTGGACTCCGGGTAAGCAGCGTAACGCTCCCGTACGTGTACGTTACACACTGCCCGTAGAATTCCGTATCCAGTAATCGGATATCTCGATCAACACTATATGAGGGTGTCCCACAATGAGGGATACCCTCGTTTTTACAAGGGGGGTGAGTGGTTCGGCGGATCCACCCAAGCATCACAACCCACAACTAACTAAACGATTAGCCAATGGCTGATAACAAGAATAAGAATACAAATAACACAACAACCGAAGTCGTTGAGGTCGATCCGCGTCGTCGTGCCGTGCTCGTTACGGTCATAACCGAGCGATCGAAACAGCGCCAAGCCGAGGAGTATCTCGACGAGTTGGAGTTTCTGGCCGAGACCGCCGGAATTGTAACCATTCGTCGCTTTATGCAGATGCTGCCTTCGCCCAACTCGCGTATCTACGTGGGTCCGGGCAAGTTGGAGGAGATCGCGCAGTTCTGCGAGGATAATGCCATTGACGTGGTTATCTTTGACGATGAGCTCTCGCCCTCGCAGACCCGCAATATCGAAAAGGCTCTGCCCTGCCTCACGCAGGACCGTACACGATTGATTTTGGATATCTTCGTGGGTCGCGCGCAGACCGCCTACGCAAAGACGCAGGTTGAGGTAGCGCAGCTCGAATATATGTTGCCGCGACTGACAGGTATGTGGACCCACCTCGAACGTCAGCGAGGCGGCACGGGTACACGTGGTGGTGCGGGTGAGCGCGAGATCGAGACCGACCGACGTATCGTTCGCAACCGAATCACAAAGCTCAAAGAGGACCTGAAGAAAATCGACCGCCAGATGGCTGTACAGCGCAGCAACCGCGGACAGATGGTGCGCGTATCGCTGGTCGGTTACACCAACGTAGGTAAGTCGACGCTGATGAACCTGCTGAGTAAGAGCGATGTATTTGCCGAGAACAAGCTCTTTGCGACCCTCGATACGACCGTTCGCAAGGTGGTTTTCGACAACCTGCCCTTCCTGCTCTCGGACACCGTTGGTTTCATTCGCAAGTTGCCCACTCAGCTGGTCGAGTCGTTCAAATCGACCCTCGACGAAGTACGTGAAGCTGACCTGCTGCTGCACGTGGTTGATATTTCACACCCCGGTTTCGAGGAGCAGATGGACGTGGTGAAGCAGACCCTGCGCGAAATTGGCGCGGGCGACAAGCCGACATTCGTCATCTTCAACAAGATCGACGCCTATACATATATTAAGAAAGATGAGGACGATCTGACCCCTGCTACACGCGAAAACCTCTCACTCGACGACCTGAAACGAACCTATATGGCCTCAACCGATGCGCCATGTATCTTCATTTCGGCTCTCGACCGCCAGAATATCGACAAGTTGCGTCAGGATCTCTACTCGATGGTGCGCGAGATCCACGCAGGTCGCTATCCGTTCAATAATTTCTTATACTAAACGCCTAACCTTCAATTACTTCGATACGATTATGTTAAAGATTCTCAACCAACAAAACTCGATCGTCAATAAGTTTATCGCCGAGATGCGCGATCGCAAAATTCAGATCGATAGTATGCGCTTCCGCCGCAACCTCGAACGTATGGGCGAGGTGACCGCTTACGAAATCAGCAAAACGCTCGACTATGTTCCCACGGTTGTGGAGACTCCGCTGGGCGAGGCTGCCGTAATGCAGGTGAGCGATCAGGTAGTCGTGGCAACGATCCTGCGCGCAGGACTCCCCTTCCATCAGGGTTTCCTCAACTACTTCGACGACGCGCAGAACGCATTCGTTTCGGCATACCGCAAGTATAGCAAGGACGGCAAGTTTAAGATCAAAGTTGAGTATATCTCGTGCGGTAGTTTGGAGGGCAAAATCCTGATTCTGGCCGACCCGATGCTGGCAACAGGTTCGTCAATCGTACTGACCTACGAAGCTCTGTGCGAGAAGGGTGGCACCCCCAAACACACTCATATTGCGGCAGTTATCGCAAGCGAGGAGGGTGTTGACTACGTCAAGCAGCATATGTCTGAGAAGACAACCACGATCTGGTGCGGTGCGGTTGACGAGGAGCTGACCTCGAAGTCGTATATCGTTCCCGGTATCGGCGACGCAGGCGACTTGGCCTACGGCGAGAAGTTGTAAATATTGGTCACGATCAAATATTTAAGCCGCGCTCTGCATTTGGGGCGCGGCTTTGTTGTTCAATAAATTGGTTACGCGATTTTCGAGAAAATCGCCACACTCGGGGGCTCGCCTTCGGCGACCGCCCCAGCCCAAGAGTGTGATAATACACACCCCTCCAATGATGAACTCAAAAAAAAGCCGCCCCAAAAAAGGAGCGGCTTTTGGAATTGATCCAGAGAGGATTACACGGTCATAATCTCCTTCTCCTTAGCGTCGAGCATCACGTCGAGTTTCTTCGAGTACTTGTCGATCACCTTCTGTGCTTCGCCCTCGCCAGCCTTAGCCTCGTCCTCGGGCATACCATCCTTCTGCGCCTTCTTGAACGCATCGACAGCGTCGCGGCGAATGTTGCGCAGCGTCACACGAGCATTCTCGGCACTGCCGCGAACCTGCTTTACGAGCTGCTTACGGCGGTCCTCAGTCAGAGGAGGCATCGTCAAGCGGATCTGCTCGCCGTTGTTCGACGGTGCAAGACCGATGTTCGAGTCGATAATTGCCTTCTCGATGGCAC
>JAFNVH010000063.1 GCA_017379895.1 Rikenellaceae bacterium
GTACAAACACCACGGCGCTGAGGACACGCATCGAGCGCAGGCGACTTACTCTTGAAGTCAACGTGCGTTCTGCCATTTCTTACTAACTGTTGAATAGTAGGCATTTTCTTACTGTTTTGTCCTTTATTTGTTAATATTTCGTCAATCCCATCTTCAAAATGGGACTGCAAAGGTACGCATTTTTTTTATTTCCACCAATTTCGCCCAACTTTTTTCACTCTTTTCGAGCCGATTTTTCAGCGTTTTAGCGTTTTTGGGGCAATTTTGCGATTATATTTTCTTATCGGATTCACTGTAAAATAAATTTCGCTTATCGATTTTAATTTACACGGGGCTTATCTCATTGATTTGCTGCATATTGCGATTTATTTGGTGATAAAGCGGGCGACGAGGTGGTTTACGAGCGCTATACATTTGTATTAATGCACGTTAGCGGCCGTGCATTACGCGCGCGAGGAACAGGGAATAAATCATTTATTGTTGATCGACCGCCCCAGTCTCTGAGCCCCCACCCGCCAATGATAAGAATAAAAAAGCCGCGCTCGATTGAGCGCGGCATAATTGCCAAAAGCGAATCGTATGTTACTTCAAATAAGCAACTCCCTGCGAGTAGGGGTGGTGAAAATTCGGGCGAGGCAACTTGTCGGCAATCACCCACGAGAGCCAGCGATATTGACTGCCGTCGGCGGGGTTATCGCCACGGAAAATACCGATGAAAATTCGGCCATTTCGACCAATCAGATCGAGCTCGCGCAGCTCCGCCAAATCGAACGAACCCTCGGTCACATAGCCCTTCTCGGTGCGTGCGACTTTATAGCTTAAAGTCTTGAAATTCCACATCATAGTATTCTTACCACTGCTATCTACGCCGTGATCCAAAACGCCCGCCTCGGCCATCTCGGCACCGCAGTAGAAACTCATTTTTCGGTCGTTCGAGAAGAAGATTTCGACACGGTCGTGATCGAACAAATCGCGCTCGGTTTTGGCCTCTCCGGTCACGATATTCGGGTCGTCAACCTCGAACAAAAAGTACAATTTCTCGGCGTCATAGCAGAGCGCCACGCGCGTGCCGTCGGGCGTAGTGTGGTCGTGTGCGCTGGTCAGCGTCGAGAGCTGACGCTCGCCACTCCAATCCTCGGCTGAGCCGTCAATGGTCACCGTTCCGCGCGGGATATCAAGATGAGGTGCGCGGGTCGAAATTCGGGGTGCGGCGCAGCTCGTCAAGAGCATCGACAGCACCGCAGTGATCAAATAAATCTTTCTCATAATCAGTTATATATAATTTACGCCGCCCGCCCACGATCGAGGCAAGGCGGCGCATAATTCACTCGGTTTTCGCGCTATCGAATTAGAGATATTTCTTCAACAGCTCGGCCATTTCGACCTGCATTTCGGCCGCTTTCTGGCCCGCAACCTCGGCGAAATCGGCCTCCTTCGATGCGTAAATAATACCGCGCGACGAGTTGACCAACAGACCGCAATGCGAGTTCATACCGTACTCGGCAACCTCGCTCAACGAGCCACCCTGAGCACCCACACCGGGCACCAACAGGAAGTGATCGGGCACCAATTCGCGGATACCACCCAGCATCTTTGCCTGCGTTGCACCCACCACGAACATCGTGTTCTCCTTCGAACCCCACTGCGATGCTGTCATCAGCACCTGCTCGTAAAGCTTGCGACCGTCAGAGAGCGTAAGCATCTCGAAATCAGCTGCCGAAGGGTTCGACGTCAGCGCCAGAATCACCGACCACTTACCCTCGTAAGCCAGGAACGGAGCCACCGTATCGAGGCCCATATAGGGCGACAGCGTCACTGCATCGACCAACCCCTCCTCGAAGAAGGCGCGGGCGTACATTGCCGACGTATTGCCGATATCGCCACGCTTTGCATCTGCAATAATGAAGATCTCGGGATACTTCTCGCGGATATAGCGGCAGGTGCGCTCGAAGCTCACCATGCCTGCTGCGCCGTGCTCCTCGTAGAAGGCCAGATTGGGCTTATAGCAGACCGTATAGGGCGCCGTAGCATCGACAATCGCGCGGTTGAACGCAAAGATCGGATCCTCCTCGCCTCGCACCGCCTCGGGCAGCTTGCGCACGTCCGTATCAAGACCCACGCACAAGAAGCTCTGCTTGGCGCGAATCTGCTCGAAAAGTTGGTTATAGTTCATATTCTCGAAAACGTTTTAGATTACAATATTAATGATCTTGCCCTTGACCACGATCACCTTCTTCGGCGCGCGACCCTCGGTCCACTTCTGCGCTGCGGGATCGGCCAACACCGCTGCAGTGATCTCGTCGTTCGACATATCGAGCGGGAACTCCTTCTTGAAGCGCATCTTACCGTTGATCGAAACGGGGTACTCGTGGCTGTTCTCAACAAGGTACTCGGCACAAACCTCGGGATACTTCGCATCGCAAACCGACGTCTCGTGTCCCAGCGTGTGCCACAACTCCTCGGCGATATGGGGCGCAAAGGGCGCAATCAGCACCACCAGCGGCTCGACGATCTCGCGCTTGGGGCAGTCGCCCAGCTCGTTCAAGCAGATCATAAATGCCGCAATCGAGGTGTTGAACGAGAAGTTCTCGATATCCTCGCGTACCTTCTTGATGGTCTTGTGCAGGGTCTTCAACTCGGCGGGGGTAGCCTTCTCGTCGGTGAGCTTATACTCGCCAAAGCGGTCGTAGAACAGACCCCACAGACGGCGCAGGAACTTATGCACACCGTCGATACCGTTGGTATCCCACGGCTTCGATTGCTCCAACGGACCGAGGAACATCTCGTACATACGCAGCGTATCGGCGCCGTAAGCCTCAACGATATAGTCGGGATTCACGACATTGAACATCGACTTCGACATCTTCTCGATTGCCCAGCCGCAGACATACTTGCCGTCCTCCAAAATGAACTCCGCATCAACGAACTCGGGGCGCCACTTGCGGAAGGCCTCCAGGTCGAGCACATCGTTGCGAACGATATTCACATCGACGTGGATCTCCTGCGTCTCGTACTGGTCGCGCAGACCGAGCGACACAAACTTATTGGTGCCCACCACACGGTAAACGAAGTTCGAGCGACCCTGAATCATACCCTGGTTAACCAACTTCTTGAAGGGCTCGTCCTCGCAAACATAACCCAGATCGTAGAGGAACATATTCCAGAAACGCGAGTACATCAAGTGACCCGTAGCGTGCTCGATACCACCCACATAGAGATCGACATTGCGCCAATACTCGTCAGCCTCGCGGCTCACCAGAGCCTCCGAGTTGTGGGGATCCATATAGCGCAGATAGTAGGCACTCGAACCTGCAAAGCCGGGCATTGTCGACAGCTCGAACGGCTCGCCTGCCTCGGTGCACCAACCCTCAACGCGTGCCAGAGGCGGCTCGCCCTGCTCCGTGGGACCAAAATCCTTCACTGCGGGCAGTTCCAAAGGCAGCTGATCAACCGACAGCGTGTAGGGAACATCGTCCTTATAGTAAATCGGGAAGGGCTCACCCCAATAGCGCTGACGCGAGAAGATAGCATCGCGCAGACGATAGTTGATGCGCTTGCGACCGATGCCACGCTTCTCAACCTCGTCGAACATCACTTCGATAGCCTCCTTCACGTCCATACCCGTAATGAAGCCCGAGTTGATCATCGCACCCGCCTTAGCGTCGTAGCTCTCCTTGCTGATGTCGCCACCCTCAACCACGGGAACGATCTCCAAACCGAAGTGGCGCGCAAAGGCGTAGTCGCGCGAGTCGTGCGCCGGAACCGCCATAATTGCACCTGTACCGTAGCCCGCCAGAACGTAGTCCGAAACATAGATCGGAATCTCCTTGCCCGTGAAGGGATTTACGGCATACGAACCCGTTGCAACACCACTCACGCGCTTGGTCTCAGCGATACGCTCACGCTCCGAGCGTTTCTTGGTCTGGGCGATATACTCCTCGACTGCCGCACGATTCTCATCGGTAGTCAGTCGGTCAATCCACTGGTGCTCGGGAGCAATAACCATAAAGGTCACACCGAAGACCGTATCGGGGCGGGTGGTGAAGATCTCCAACTTCTCCTCCATACCCTTCACTGCGAAGAACATCTGCGCACCCGTGCTGCGGCCGATCCAATTGCGCTGGATCTCCTTGAGCGAGTCGCTCCACTCCAACTTCTCCAAGCCGTCCAGCATACGCTGTGCATAAGCCGTAACGCGCAGCAACCACTGCTTCATTCGCTTCTGCTCAACGGGGTGACCGCCACGCTCCGACAGACCATCTTTCACCTCATCGTTAGCGAGCACCGTACCCAGCGCGGGACACCAGTTCACCATCGTATCGGCACGGAACGCCAAACGGTAGTTCTGCAACACCTGCTCGCGCTCCTGCTCGTTCTTTGCTGCCCACTCCTCGGCCGTAAACTTCATCTCGGCAGTGCAAGCCGCATCGACACCCTCCGTACCATTAGCCGCAAACTTGGCAATCAGCTCCTCGATCGGGCGTGCCTTCTGCTCCACGTTGTCGTAGTAGTGCGAGAACATCTGCACGAATGCCCACTGAGTCCACTTGTAGTACTCGGGATCGCAGGTGCGCACCTCGCGGCTCCAATCGAACGAGAAACCAATCTTATCCAACTGCTCACGATAGCGGTTGATATTCTGCGTGGTGGTTACAGCAGGGTGCTGACCCGTCTGAATTGCATACTGCTCGGCGGGCAGACCAAAGGCGTCGTAACCCATCGGATGCAGAACGTTGAAACCGCACAGACGCTTGTAACGCGAATAGATATCCGAGGCGATGTAGCCCAGCGGGTGGCCTACGTGCAGACCTGCGCCCGACGGATAGGGAAACATATCGAGAACATAGAATTTGGGACGCGACGGATCGACTTCCACTTTGTAGGTACCGCGCTCGCGCCACTCTTTTTGCCATTTGGCTTCGATGGCTCTAAAATCGTATTCCATAACTTGTTGTATATTTTTGTTGTTTTCTTTCGATTGTGTTCAATACATCTTGCAAAAATAAACTTTTTTCGCGAATCATCAACCGTTTTACCTATATATATTTAATTTTTTCGTGTTTATCCGCGAGATTCGGGCAAGTTTCGCTATTTTGCTTTGTCTCAACACCGTCAATGCGCTCGAATAGATAGCAAATTCAACAAAAAAGTCGCACCCGAATTCGAGTGCGACTTCTTGATTATATAAGTTATTGGAAATTACGCTATTGTATTGATTATTTTTGCAACTTCGAAACCATACCAAATCATCGAGCCAATGAACAGCAGCGCGCCACCCACAACGAAAGCGATCCACGACTTGTTAGCGCGACGGGTCTCGCGAAAGATCTTAATAAGCGAGCGCAGTGCTGCGAAGCCGCCAACGATACCCCACGTGGGCACCCACAACCCCCACATCTCATAAAATGCCAAAAATGCCGACTTCGGCGCAGGCAGCAGATAATAGACGATTGCGATCGCGGCGCAAAACAACAGCGTAAAAATCAGCAATGTAGGCCAACCTTTTGTGTAGCCCTCTTTGATTTTTACCCAATTCCACTCGTCGCCATACTTGTTTGTCCAATCAAAGAATAGCTTGGTGGCAATGACCAGCGCAACGGTCAATAAAATAATAAAAACGGTTGTCATCTTCCTCAGAATTTAAGTTATCGACCACAAAGATAAAAATAATTTTGCAAAAACGGCTTGTCGAACGGCAAAATTAGTTCGGCGGGGGCGGTCGGAGCGACAATCGGTCGGGATATGCACAACAAAAAAAGGTTGACCTTTCGATCAACCTTCGTAGTGCCCAGGACAGGAATCGAACCTGCACGCCTTTCGACACACGCACCTGAAACGTGCGCGTCTACCAGTTCCGCCACCTGGGCGTGAAACCTAACTTTCGTTCAGTTTGCGGGTGCAAAGATACGTAAAAAATTATGAAACCTCCAAATCTTTTTTTATATTTGCTGAAAATTTATTCAAAAAAACGGAAATAATTATGCGTAAAACACTCATTTCTCTCATCGTATCAGCATTTTTCGCTACGGCTGCCTCGGCGCAGAGCCGCATCGAGGAGCTGACCGTTCATAGCGAAATCTTGAACGCCGACAAAACTTACTCGGTCTATCTGCCCGATGGTTACGACACCGCTACCGAGCGATTCCCCGTGCTCTATCTGTTGCACGGAGCTTTCGGCCAGGACAACAATTGGCACAAAATGGGTAACCTCCAAGCTCAGGCCGACGAGGCTATCAAGGAGGGTCGCGTACGCCCGATGATCGTGATTATGCCCGACGCTCGCGGTACGGCCGAGAACCTCGCAGGCGAGAATATGGGTTACTTCAATGTCGAGGGTTGGCGCTACGAGGACTTCTTCTTCCAGGAGTTCATTCCTCATATCGACGCTACGCTCAAAACTCTGAGCGACAAGGAGAATCGCGCTATCGCAGGTCTGTCGATGGGCGGTGGCGGCTCGGTGGTTTACGGCCAGCAGCACCCCGAGATGTTTGGTGCGGTATATTCGGTTAGCGGTCTGCTCGACAACTTCCCGAAGGGTAGCGTTTCGAAGTCGTATGCCGTTCCCTTCCTGTGGTCGGTTGTTCGCACTTCGCCCGTTGAGTTCTTGCAAACAGCAAAGCCCGCTCAGATCGAAGCTCTGCGCACCATTCGTTGGTTTGTGGATTGTGGCGACACCGACTTCCTAATTCGTCCCAACCTCAACTTCTTCAGCGAGATGATGCGCGCGGGTGTGCCCCTGGAGTTCCGCGTACGCGACGGTGCTCACTCGTGGAAATATTGGACTTCGGCTGTGCCGATGATCCTCGAGCACTCGTTCCCCGTGAAGAAATAGTGCGGTCGTTCAAGACGGCAACAAAAAAGCCACTCCGCAATGGAGTGGCTTTTTTGTTATCCAATCAAGACTAACGCTTGGTGTAGACCACCTTCTTGGTGTCGAAGAAGTCCTCGTCGTAGAGATCCGAGATCGAATAAAGATCCCAACGCTTGCCCGTAAGTGCCAACTCCTCAGCCAGATCGCCACCCTTCAAATAGAGAATTCCGTTGGGCAGAGTACCGCGCTGACCGCGTTCGATCTTGTTCCAAATCCAGCCCGTAAAGGTCTTCATATCGGTTACCGCACGGCTCACAACATAGTCGAAACGCTCGGGCAGACTCTCCACACGCGCATTGACGGGCTTGACATTTTTCAGTCCCAGAGCCGTGCTAACCTCGCGCACAACCGTAATCTTCTTGCCGATCGAGTCGGCCGCCGTAAACTGCACCTCGGGGAACAGAATCGCCAGTGGAATGGTCGGGAAACCGCCTCCGCAACCCACATCCAACACGCGCGCACCCGCCTCGAAATGGCACACCTTAGCGATCGCCAACGAGTGCAAAACGTGGCGAAGATAGAGGCTGTCGATATCCTTACGCGAGATGACGTTGATACGTGCGTTCCACTCGGTGTAAAGCGGCAACAACTGCTCGAACTGCTTGCGCTGCTCGGCCGTAATATCGGGGAAATATTTGAGAATCAATTCCATATCGGGCTGTAATTTTACATTTTATCTTCTATGATAAAGTGGCACAACTGCTCGCGGGCGCGGTGGATCTGGGTCTTGACCGTACCCAACGGCAATGCCAACTTCTCGGCGATCTCCTCGTAGGAGTACTCGCGGAAAAAGCGATACTCGATCAGCAGACGGTAGCGCGGAGTCATACGGTCAAGATGATGCTCGATGCGACCGCGTTGTTGCAGACTGATGACGCTCTCCTCAGGCGTCGGAACGGTCGAGGCGGGTGTGACGGTCGAATTCGGTGGCAGAGCGTCGATCGACAGATCCTCGTGGCGTTTGCGAACGTAGTCGATCAGCGTATTGCGGGCAATCGTGTAAACCCACTGACCGAAGGTATATCCGCGATCGTAACGCGCCAGATTGATGAAGACCTTGATGAAGGTCTCCTGCAACAGATCGTCGACATCGCCCGAACTTCCCAAGCGCTGAACATAGAGGCGACGAATCGACTCGCTATAACGATTAAAGAGGTACTCGAACGCAGCTTTATTGCCCGCGAGCACCCAATCAACCAACTGCGAATCATCGGCAACTATGTAGTCGGCTATCTCCATACGGTGTCGTCCTTGTAGAGGCGGCGCGAGGCAGCAAGAGCAATCTCAACCCACACACCAAACAGATCGTAGAGGAAATAGGTTGCCATTATATGCTTTTCACCCAAGCGTTTACGCACCGAATTGACCGATGCATAGACCAATATATATCGCAGCAAGACAAGCGCCGCCGTTGCGATCTTCAACTCCAAAGGCAGTACCACCAAAGCTGCCACAGCCGCCAGGAAAAAAAGCACTCGGCTGCCACCCTCCCACTCGATCGCATTGCGCGCCGCGAGCGGGTAGAAGCGGTAGGTGTGGCCGAAATATTTGCGTGCGCCAAGCCACCACGACGCACCGCCCCACACCTTTTGGCGCACCGTCGCGCGAGGTGAAATGATGACCGAAACGGCGGCCTCCTTAGCCAACTCCTGCAAGAACAGATCATCCTCGCCCATATTCATATTGAGGTGATTGAAACCCTTGACTTTCAGATACAACTCGCGGTTCAGACCCAACGTATTGCGCACACCGCGATAGGGTTTTCTGCGAACAGCCGCCGAGAGCCACATCATCGACTCGACCATACGCTGCGTGCGCATCAGTCGGCCCACAAAACCACTCTGCAACTCCACACCGCAGTAACCCAAAACCACATCGCCGCGCGTGAAACCCTTAGCCATCAGACGGATCCAGCGCTCCGACGTGACGATCGTATCGCTCGTCGAGAGCAGAATATGGTCGTGCGCCGCCGCGCGGATACCGAAGTTCAGCGCCTGCTTATTCGAGATTGGGAAGCGGGTATTCTGCTTGATGTTGGTAATCTTCAAACGGGGATATTTCAGTCGCATCTGGGTGAGCAGAATCGAGAAATCCTCGTTGTTACCCACGTAGACCAGTACCACCTCGTAGCTCTCGTAATCCTGCGTCAGGTAGATCGGCAAACGCTCCTCGAGAAACTCGACGTCCTCCTGCGTAACAATCACCACCGACACAGGCGGTTCCTGCGCTAAACGCTCGGGCAGCGAGTTGTTCGTATAGCGCGACACGCGGCGGTAACGGATTGAATAATAATATATTTGCACAATCAGCAACGCAACGATCACACCCATCAGCGCCAAGCCCTGCCAACCGTAAGCAATACATATTTGGTCAATAAAAGTCATCTTCAAATTTTAATCAACAATAATTCGGACAAAGATACTAAAATTAAATTCAAGTTTCAACATTACACCCGATTATTTATTCAGCGCTCGATTATTCCTAATTCGAACCTTCTGCACCTCGTTTTATCGCCATAAATGGCAATGAAAAGTCGATTTTTGGCTTTTGAATCCTGAATTTTGCATTTAACGAACGTGGTTCCGTAAAAAATTCATATCTTTGTCCGAATGAAGTTTACACTACAACATAAAGCCCCTGATTCAAAGGCTCGCGCCGGTCAGATCGTGACCGATCACGGTGTGATCCCGACCCCCATTTTTATGCCCGTCGGCACGGCTGCGGGCGTTAAGGGTATTTTCCACCGCGACCTGCGCGACGACGTGGGCGCAAAGATCATTCTGGCGAACACCTATCACCTCTATCTGCGCCCGGGTATGGACGTGATCGAGGCTGCGGGCGGCGTGCATCGTTTCAGCACGTGGGACGGCCCGATGCTGACCGATAGCGGTGGTTTTCAGGTCTTTTCGTTGGCGGCGTGCCGCAAGCTGACTGAGGAGGGCTGCCGTTTTGCGTCGCATATCGACGGCTCGAAACACCTCTTCACGCCCGAGAACGTGATGGATACCCAGCGCACGATCGGTGCCGACATTATGATGGCATTCGACGAGTGCCCGCCGGGTGACGCGCCCTGGGACTACGCCTCGAAATCGCTGGCGCTGACCGAGCGCTGGCTCGATCGTTGCTTCAACCGATTCAACCAGACCCAACCCAAATATGGCCACTCGCAGTCGCTGTTCCCGATCGTTCAGGGTTGCGGCTATGAGGATCTGCGTGAGCGTGCTGCACGCAACGTAATGCAGTATGATGCAGATGGTTATGCCATTGGTGGTTTGGCCGTAGGTGAGCCTACCGAGGTGATGTACCGTATGATCGAGGTGGTCAATGCGGTGCTGCCCGAGGATCGTCCCCGCTACCTGATGGGTGTGGGTACGCCCGTCAATATCTTGGAGGCGATCGACCGCGGTGTGGATATGTTCGACTGCGTGATGCCAACGCGCAACGGTCGCAACGGTATGCTGTTCACCAGCGAGGGCATTATCAATATTCGCAACCAGAAGTGGCGCGACGACTTCTCGCCGATCGACCCGAACGGCACAAGCTTCGTCGATACGCTCTACTCGAAGGCCTATTTGCGCCACATGACCATTGCGGGCGAGATGATCGCCGCACAGATTTCGTCGCTGCACAACGTGGCGTTCTATCTGTGGTTGGTTGGCGAGGCACGTCGCAAAATCCAAGAGGGCACCTTCGCCGAGTGGAAGCGCGAAATGGTCGTTAAACTTACTAAACGTCTGTAAACAAGATGCGTAACCCTGGACTCAAAATACTCGACCGATATATCATTCGTAAGTTCTTGGGAACTTACTTCTTCTCGATTGCCCTGATCATTGTGATCGTGGTGGTGTTCGACTGGACCGAGAAGACCGACGATTTCTTCGAGTTGAAAGCCCCGCTGAACGCCATCTTGTTCCAATACTACGCTAACTTTATTCCATTCTTTATCAATAAGTTCAGCGGTCTGTTCACGTTCATTGCCGTGATTTTCTTCACCTCGAAGATGGCTTACCAAACCGAGATTACGGCGATTCTGTCGAGTGGCGTGAGCTTCCGACGACTGATGTGGCCATATTTCATCTCGTCGATGATCATCGCAATGTTGTCGCTCGGACTGAACCTCTGGGTGATCCCCGTCACGAGCGAAAAACAGGTAGCCTTCGAGGCCAAGTATCTCAAAAAACGACAAAACGTCCGATATGATCGCCATATCTATCGTCAGATCGAACCCGAACTGTACGCATACGTGCGTGGTTATTCGGGCCGCGATCAGCGAGCGTCGTTCTTCGCACTGGAGAAATACGAAGGCAATCAGATGGTTGCAATGCTCGAAGCTGCAGAGGTGAGATTCAATCCCGAAACTCGCCATTGGACCGCCGAGCGATATATCACTCGCAAGTTCGATGCAATGCACGGCGAACAGTTCGAGAAACATACTAAGCTCGATACGCTGATCAACCTCGACGCAACAGAGTTGGGACGCGTAAACGAGCTGATCAAAACTCTGAAAATCGGTCGCCTCAACGAGTTCATCGCACAACAGAAAATCAAAGGTTCGAATATGATCGGACTGCTCGAAGTTGAGCGACATACGCGCTATTCGTATCCGTTGGCAACCTTCATCCTGACACTGATCGGGGTGTCGCTCTCCTCGCGCAAGATTCGCGGAGGTATGGGTCTGCACATCGGTGTGGGTATCACACTCTGTTTCACCTACATTCTGTTTGGTCGATTCTTCGAGGAGTTCGCCAAGGGCGGCGTGATGAATCCCGCACTGGCCGTCTGGATCCCGAATATCATCTATGCCGTGGTGGCAGTATACCTCTACCGCAAGGCTCCAAAATAGTAAACAGCTAAAACCCAAATATTTATGAACTTCATCAAGAAGATATACGAAACCATACGCAAGTCGCCCATCCTGCGCACGTTGGTGTTGATCGTGATTGCCATCACGCTGATGTTGATCGTGGCGCACTACCTGATGCAGCTCGGAACGCGTCACGGTGCACGATGCGCTGTGCCCGATTTCACAGGTATCTCGATCGGCGACGCCAAGCACGCAGCCAAGAAACACGATCTCGAAATCATCGTCAGCGATTCGCTCTATGTGCCTATCTATGACGGTGGTATCGTATTGGAGCAGAATCCCAAAGCCGATGTGGCCGTAAAGCCCGGCCGCAAGGTCTATGTGACGATCAACTCGTTCGCACAGAAGTCAGTCAAGATCCCCTACGTGACGGGATACTCGTTGCGTCAGGCTAAGAATAATCTCGAAATCGCAGGTCTGGAAATCGCCGAACTGATCTACAAATCGGATATGGCGACCAACAACGTCTTGGAGGAGCGCTTCCGCGGCCGTGTCATCACGCGCAACGACAATATCGAGGCTGAGGCCGGCTCGGGCATTACGCTCGTTGTAGGTGTTGCGGCCGAGAGCGGCGCAGTGAGCGTGCCGAAGGTGATCGGCTTCCCTCTCAAAGAGGCCAAGAGCCGCCTTTGGGAGGTGGGCTTGAATGTCGGCCGCGTGATTTTCGACGAGGATATCGAGGTGCTCGACCGCAAGAACGCACGTGTCTACCTGCAATCGCCCCAGCAGAATAAGGTGCTCTCGCTCGGTCAGCGTGTAGACCTGCACCTGACGCTCGATGCGGATAAGATCGAAAAACAGAGCACCGCATCGGATCGTGCCGCACGCCGCTTGGAGGCTGAGCGTGAGCTGCGCGAGGCTCAGATCACCGACTCGCTGATGGTGATCGAGGCTGCTTATAAGGCCGAGCGCCGCGCTGCCGATTCGTTGGCTGCCGTAGCTCGTGGCGAGCAATATATCCCTGATGGCGAGGTCATTGCCCCCACCGAAGAGCCCGCCACAACTGACAACGAAACAACATTCTTCGAATAGAACTACGCACACGATGATCAACGATGACGAGGATATCCTGCTGCTCGACGAAGAGGGTGGCGAAGGTGATGGAGAACGCTCTGGTGACGAGCTTTTCGAGCACTTTGCGCTGACGGTCGACAAAGGACAGGCGATGATGCGAATCGACAAATTCCTGACGATTCGTATGGAACACGTGTCGCGTAACCGTATCCAAACGGCCGCCGACAATGGCAACATTTTGGTCAATGGCACGGCCGTCAAGTCGAGCTACAAGGTCAAGCCTCTGGACCGCATCTCGATCGTGATGCCCTATCCCAAACACGAGGTCGAGATCATTCCCGAGGATATTCCGCTCGATATCGTTCACGAGGACGACGACATCATTATGGTCAACAAACACGCGGGTATGGTCGTACACCCCGGTTGTGGCAACTGGTCGGGTACGCTGGTCAATGCGCTGACACACCACCTGCGTAACCTGCCGATGTTCCAGGGTCACGATATGCGCGCGGGATTGGTGCACCGTATCGACAAAAATACTTCGGGTCTGCTCGTGATCGCAAAGAACGAGGACGCCGCAGCACGCCTCGCCAAACAGTTCTACGACCACTCGATCTCGCGCCGCTATGTTGCACTGGTGTGGGGTAACTTCGAGGAGGACGAGGGTACGGTGACGGGGCATATCGGCCGCAGCCGCACCCACCGTATGAAGATGGCCTGCTACCCCGACGGTAGCGAGGGCAAGCACGCCGTGACGCATTGGCGCGTACTGCGCCGCTACGGCTACGTGACGATGATCGAGTGCCGCCTCGAAACGGGTCGCACACACCAGATCCGCGTACATATGGAGCATATCGGCCACCCGCTGTTTAACGACGAGCGATATGGTGGCGACCGCATATTGAAGGGCACGACCTTCACGAAGTATAAACAGTTTATCGAGAACTGCTTTGCGCTGATGCCGCGCCACGCGCTGCACGCCCGCTCGTTGGGTTTTGTGCACCCGCGCACGGGTAAGGATGTCTACTTCGAGAGCGAACTGCCGCCCGATTTCAAGGCTGTGGTCGAGAAATGGGACGGCTACACCACCGCTCGCCCCTATATCGAGAGCGACGAGGAGTAATCCTCCACCTATAATATAAACAGGAGCTCGTCGCGGACTCCTGTTTGTTTTGATAGCAATAGCAGCGAAAAAGCCGACCAAAAGGGCTTGAAAATGTTAGATTTGCTGACAATGCTAAAAAAATTCACTATATTTTGAAATTTTTTTAAGAAATATTTGCACGAACCAAATTTTCGCCTTACCTTTGCAGCGAAGTTTTAAGGTTCATTTAGGTTAGTAGTTTTAGGTTGGTAGAGGACGTCGGCAGGGCGCGATCGTGATGCTGAGAAGCATAGGAGATCGCTAAGGTTAAGGCGAAGTGCTTTAATCGATCCCCCTCCGAATCCTCGTTTTGAAAATTACGCGTCGGGAAACCGACAGCGACTATATATATGTTCGAAAATGCTCTCTGGTCAGTTAGATCGGGGAGTTAATTTTTTATATACCTATATGATTTACTCGCGGTTGCGCGAATCGATCCAGATCGTGACAGGACCGTCGTTGATCAGAGCCACCTGCATATCGGCACCAAACTCGCCAGTGCCCACCTTGCGACCCGAAAGCTCCTCGACACGGCGCACAAAGCGCTCGTAGAGCGGACGCGAAATCGCCTCACCCGCACTGCGGATATATGACGGGCGATTGCCCTTGCGGGTCGATGCATAGAGCGTGAACTGACTGACAATCAGCAATTCACCACCAACCTGCTGCACATCGAGATTCATCACGCCCTGCTCGTCGTCGAAAATTCGCAGGCGCAACAATTTACCCGCCAGCCACTCGATATCCTCGTCGCCGTCGGCCTCCTCGATACCCACCAAAACGAGCAAACCCTGCCCGATTTTCGAGCGCACCTCGCCCTCGATCGTAACCGAGGCCTCGCGTACGCGTTGTATTAAAAGTCGCATTGTGTTCCGTTTTTTGAATTAATGTGCTTCGAGCCAATTCTCGCCCACGCCATAGTCCACCGTCAGCGGCACACTAAGGCGCGCAGCCTGCTCCATCGACTCGACAACTATCTTCGCAACCTGCTCTTGTTCAGGGCGATATAGATCGATAACGATTTCGTCGTGCACCTGCAAAATCATACGCGAACGCAACCCTGCCGCGCGCATTCGGCGATACATTTCGACCATCGCGAGCTTCATAATGTCGGCGGCGCTACCCTGAATCGGGGCGTTGATTGCGTTTCGTTCGGCCACGCCACGCGCCACGGCATTACGCGAATTGATGTCGTTCAGGTAGCGGCGACGACCGAAAATTGTCGATACAAAGCCCTCATTGCGAGCCTGTTCCGCCGCTCGATCCATATACTCCTTGACCTTCGGATACGACGCGAAATAACCCTCGATAATCTCCTTGGCCTCGGTGCGCGAGATGTCCAAACGCTGCGCCAGACCGAACGCCGAAATGCCATAGATGATACCGAAGTTCGCTGTCTTGGCACGACGGCGTTGTTCGCTCGTAACCGACTGTAAATCTTTGTGAAATAGTCGTGCAGCCGTCGCGCTGTGGATATCCTGCCCCTCGCGGAAAGCCTCAATAAGACTCTCATCGTCGCTCAGGTGCGCCATCAGTCGCAACTCGACCTGCGAGTAGTCGGCCGAGAGCAGCAGGTGGTCGCCGTCCGAAGGGATGAACGCCGCGCGAATACGTCGCCCACGCTCATCACGAATAGGAATATTTTGCAGGTTGGGGTTGGCTGACGAGAGTCGTCCCGTAGCCGCAACCGCCTGATTATACGAGGTATGAATATGTCCCGTACGACTATTTATCAGCGCGGGCAGAGCCTCAACATAGGTCGAAAGTAGCTTCTTCACACCGCGATATTCGAGGATCAGCTCCACAATCGGGTGGCGATTTGCGAGCGACTGGATATACTCCTCGTCGGTTCGGAATTGCTTGGTTTTGGTCATTCGGGGCTTGGGGTCGATGCGCAACTTCGCAAAGAGCACCTCGCCCAGCTGACGCGACGAATTGACATTGAGCGTCGGCTCGTCGGCCAACTCGCGGATCTTCCATTCGAGGTCGGTAAGCTCTTTTTGCAGTTCGGTCTGGTATTCGGCCAGCGCCGCCGAATCGATTCGCACGCCCGTCCATTCCATATCGGCCAACACGTCGATCATCGGCTCCTCGATCTGAGCATAGAGATATTGCAAACCCGCCTCGCACACTTTTGGCCATAGCGCGTGCTTCAATTGGAGCGTCACGTCGGCATCCTCGGCCGCATATTCAGCCACACGATCGATGGCAATCATATCCATCGTAAGCTGCTTGGCACCACGTCCTATGAGAGTTTCAATCTCGATTGGCGAGTAATTTAAGTATCTCTGCGCCAACACGTTCATATTGTGACGCGACTCCGGATCGAGCAGGTAGTGGAGGATCATCGTGTCGTATTTCGTACCGCGAACCTCGACGCCCGCAGCGCGCAACATCATCACATCGAACTTGATGTTCTGGCCGATTTTGGCGATATTCTCGTTCTCCATCAGCGGGCGCACGATCTCGGCAAAATCGCTCTGCCAAGCCACATACCACGCCTCGTGGGACTCGACCGCAAACGACATTCCGACCAATCGATCGTTGAAAAAATCGAGGCCCGAAGTCTCGGTGTCGAAGCAAATCTCCTCGAAAGTAGCGAGGTAATCGACCAATGCGCGGAGCTCGTCGGCTGTGCGCACGATATGATATTTGTGAGGTGTTGTCGCAGCCGTATCGTAGATACTATCTCCCTCAAACAGAGATTGTTGAGCATCATCGGCAGCAGGCATTTCGACCTCCGCCACGGGCGCACTCGCCTCGGCACTCGCAGCCTCCATAGCCGCAAACATATCGCCCTGACCCACCAGCGACGCCGCACGCTTTGTGCGCGACTTTTCGAGCGTCGCCTGAATCAACTGCGTCTGCTTGGCCTGCGTGGGCGCGGGAGCCTCGGCAGGAGTCGTCGTATCGGGCGGCAACTCACGAGCAAACATATTGAAATCCAGCTCGATATAGAGCTTACGGAGAGCGTCGTTATCGGGATTTTCGACGCGCAGAGCCTCGGCATCGAACTCAATCGGCACGTCAAGCACGATCGACGCCAGACGCTTCGAGAGCAACAACTGCTCGGCACCCGCCTCGACATTTGCGCGTTGTTTCGGGGTCAGCTGGTCGGTGTGTTCGAGAATCTGCTCGACCGTACCGAACTGATTTACAAGCTTTATCGCGCCCTTTTCGCCAATTCCCTGCACGCCCGGAATGTTGTCCGACGCATCGCCCCACAGCGCCAGCACATCGCGCACCAAGAGCGGCTCGTCGAATCCGTAATGCTCGCGAATCGCCTCACGGTCAACGATTTCGATACCCTCGCCCTTCTGTTTGTAGATCTTGACGCGGTCGGTCACCAGCTGTCCGTAGTCCTTGTCGGGCGTGACCATAAAGACCTCGAAACCCTCCGCCGCAGCCTTGTGTGCAAGCGTTCCGATCACGTCATCAGCCTCATAACCAGCTACTTCGAGCACAGGAATACGCATCGCCTCGCACAGCTGTTTGATATAGGGCACGGCAGCGTGAATATCCTCGGGCGTCGCCGAGCGGTTGGCCTTGTAGGCAGGAAAAATCTCGCGGCGGAAACATCCACCCTTAGGGTCGAAAGCCACGCCGAGGCAGTCGGGCTGCTCGCGTCGCAGGATGTCGCGCAGGAACTTGACGAACCCGAACACGGGCGAGGTATTCAACCCCTCGCGATTGCGCATCGGGCGCGTCATAAATGCGTAGTAGTATCTGAAAATCAACGCATAAGCGTCAACCAAAAAGAGTCGTTTCATCTCTCGAAAGTTCTTCGGTTAGCTTACTCCTTCGTGCTCTCGATCTCGGCGAAATACTCCTCGACCGACGTACGGAAGTGTTCGATCGTCTCCTCCATCGTGCGGAACGACTTGCCGCCCGCAGCGTTGGCGTGACCACCGCCTTCGAAGTATCGGCGCGCGAAGACATTCACATCGACCGCACCGCGCGAGCGCAACGACACGCGGATGAATTTGCGCGTAGCGAGGAACATCGCCGACATCTTCATCTTCTTAACCGTCAGCGGGTAATTTACAAAGCCCTCGCTATCGCCCTGCTGGAAACCGTAGCGACGCATCTCGTTCTCTTTCAGCGACATATATGCCACCTCGCCGTTGTGAATGATGCCCATTTTCTTGTCGATCACATAGCCGAACAGGCGCGCGCGCCCCTCCGTATAACCGTTATAGACGTTGTTGTAGAGTGTCGGGATATGGATGCCCGTTTCGAGCAACTTGGCCACCGTGCGGAACAATTCGGGCGTCAGCGTCGAAAACGAGAAATTGCCCGTATCGGTCATCATACCGACGTAGAGCTGCTCGGCCATCTCGCGAGTCACAGCCTTCCAACCGCACAACTGCTCGATGATCAGCGCCACGATGTACGAAGTCGAACTCGACTCGGGGTGCGAGAACATCAAATCGTAAACATTTGGCGGCGAGAGGTGATGGTCGATCAGGATACGCTTCGCCGTACTGTTTTCGTCGATAGCGTCGCTCAACGCCTCAAGGCGCGAGAGAATATTGAAATCGAGGCAGAAAATCAGGTCGGCCTGCTTGATTGCAGCCGTAATCTCTTCGGGTTTCTCCTTGAAAATCTGCACCTCGTCGATACCCGTAATCCAATTCAGGAAGTAGGGGTAACGATTGGGAACCACGCACATAACCTCGTGCCCCATCGACTGCAACGCGCGGCACCACGCCAACGACGAGCCCACGGCGTCGCCATCAGGATTGGTATGCGAAAGGATTATGATTCGCTGTGCGGCAGGTGCCAACATCAGTTTCAATCGGTCGAGATTCTCGGTCGAAAGCACGACCTCTTTTGTGCTGTTGCTCATTATCGGTTAGTTTTCGTTGTTATTCGTTGTAAAAATTGTCACCCGGCGCCACAATTGAGCCGGGCAACACGTTCTGCAGCAGTAGTTTAGGACATTCCACTGCGTCTACATTAATCTTGCTGGCACGCGTTGCTGAACGGTTTGGCTCGACGCCGTCGATCAGCCCGAGCGCAATCTTCAACATCGGCTCCTGGGCGTCACCCAGTTCACCCCACTCGATCCAACGGAGCGACTCCTCGTCCATATACTCGTTGTAGAAATAATTAGGAATCAAGCCATTACCGTAGTCCGATTTGCCCTTAGCATCGTACGAGCGGAAGGTTACGGGGTGGAGCGTGTAGCGATAGTTGCCAAACTCGGCCTTGTCGGTGCTGTTGAACAGATGGTCGATAACCTCCATTCCGACCACCTTGCCCTCAGTCTGCGTTCCGACGTGGATAACCTCCACGTCAAGACCGCGCATATTGTTGATCATCAGCTCGCTGGCTGACGCACTTGTTTCAGATGCAATAACATAGATGCGGTTGAGCGAGAGATTGCAATCGGCCACCTCGTCAGCCGTCAGTAGGTTGTACCAAGTCGATTTGCGCGAGGCGTTGGGACGGCACTCCAACCACTTCGAGCCGAGCTTCGCCTGCGGAGCAATCAAACTCGAAAGCAACTGAGCCGTAGACACATAGCCACCACCATTGTAACGTAAATCGAGTACCAGCTCCTCAATTCCTGCACTCTTGAACTCGCCGAACACCGTACGCAGCTGTTGTTCGTATTCGTCCGAATTTGCGAGATCTGTTTCGTCGTAACCGCGCTTAAACTGGTTGAAAAGCAGATAGCCAACTTTCGCCCCGTGGCTGGTTGTCAGCACTTTGTGAGTGTGGATCGGATTCTCCTCGACCGATGCGCGAGTGAGAGTAACGGCCTTGCTCTCAGCCTCCTCCTTGAAGATCACGCCGTCGTTGGTCGAGTTAGCCGTAAAAGAACATTTCAGCACCTTGACCGACGACGAATTCGAAGGAAGAAGCTTGTTGATATCGCTGAAATTTGTTGCCAAGAGCTGTTTGCCATCGATGCGACCGATCCAATCGCCACGTTTCAGCCCAGCGTTTGCGGCGGGCGAATTGGGCGTAACATACTGAATACGTGCAAAATAACGCAATACCTTACCCGACTGCGACTGGATATTGAAACCATAGGCGCGGATACTCATACCGTAGGTAGGTTCAAACTCGAAGTTACTTGCTCGCGTAACGGGAGAGCTGGTGATGTAGGAGTAGAACGAGCGCGTGCCGTCCTGGCTCTTGCCATCGAGCGTATTGGTCTTCATCGCACTCAACACGTTGGTCAAAAACGACTGATAGTCAGTTTCGTAAGCGGGTTTAATCGTCTTAACCTCCTCATTCCAAAGGTAGTAATACGACAAGATCTGATAGGTCCACTTATTGACCTGGACATCCTCAGGATCAGATGGATCGGGTTCGGGAATAGGATCAGAACCACACGCACCAAGCAGGAGCGCAGCAAAAAGCATCGCCACGAGGTGCAGATATTTGTGGATCGCGTGTTTCATCGTAATTTGTTCTTAATGGCGGGCATACGCACACCCTGTCAATCTACAAATATACGACTTTTCGCTCAAAAATCAAATTTTACACCTCTTTATTAATCGCGCGCGGAGATTGCCCGCACAAAATTATTCGAAGCTACGAGCCGAACGACACCATTCGCGAAGGCCACAATCGGCGCAATGAGGTTTGCGCGCCGTGCAGACATAACGACCGTGAAGGATCAGCCAATGGTGCGCCTTGGGTAGCAATTCTGCGGGGATATGGGCGGTGAGTTGTTGCTCGGTTTGGAGCGGTGTACGGGCATTTCGGCTCAGTCCGATTCGTGCCGCAACACGAAAGACGTGAGTATCGACGGGCATAACAAATTTGTTGTAAATGACTGCACCTACGACATTTGCGGTCTTGCGACCCACGCCCGGCAGGCGCTGCAACTCGTCGATATCGTCGGGTACCACACCCCCGAACTCGCTGACCAGCATACGAGCCATCGCCGCCAGATTTTTGGCCTTGTTGTTGGGGTACGAGATACTGCGAATGTAGGTGTAGATCTCCTCGGCCGACGCCTCAGCCATCGACTGCGGAGTCGGAAAACGGTCGAACAGCGCGGGCGTGGTCAGATTGACACGCTTGTCGGTGCACTGCGCCGAGAGAATAACCGCCACCAAAAGTTGGTACGGATTTTCGTAGTGCAGTTCGGTTTCGACTTCGGCCATATTCTCGGCAAACCAACCGAGCACACCGTCATATCGCTCTTTGAGGGTCATCGTCGTAGTGGTTTTTCGTTATGTTAACACTTTGAGTTTGGCGAACTTAGAGAGCAAACTCTTCTTGCCTATTGCGGGATCGTCGAAGCGCACCGTCACCTTCGTATCCATCGCTGAGGGCTCGACACCCAACACCACGCCCGTACCGAACTTGGCGTGCTCGACACGCATTCCAGCGCAGAGATTGGTCGCGCTACCCGCACCGCCTGCACCCGCAGGAGCACCCGACGCGGTCGAAATTCGACGCAGATTTGCGGGGCGCGCAGGCTCGACAACCATCGAGGGTCGCGGGCGCTGTTCACCTCGTTCCGCACCATAATTTGTACGCTCTGAGCGACGTTCGAACGTGGAGCGCTGTGCTCCCGACGAGGGCTGTGCTCCGTTCTTGTAGCGGTAGTCGAAACGCTGGCGAAGTTGCTCAATAGCAGAAGGTTGCTCGCTACGGTCGACCTGTCGTGCCTCCTCCAAATCGAACGCAACATCGAGGTATCGACGATCGATTTCGCCCAGGAAACGGCTCGGACGGCAGAACTCCATCGAGCCCCACTTGAATCGCGTTTCGGAAAACGACAGCACCGCACGACGTTTGGCGCGCGTCAGTGCAACATAGAATAGTCGGCGCTCCTCCTCAATGCCCTCCATCGACTCGACGGCACGCTGCGACGGGAAGAGATCGTCCTCCATTCCAACAATATATACGTACTTGAATTCCAAACCCTTAGCCGCGTGAACGGTCATCAGCGTGACCTTGTTTCGATCGTCGGGATCGTCCTTATCCATATCGGTCAGGAGCATCACATTTTGCAACCATTCGTCGATCGTCGCCTCTCCTTCGCCCTCGTCCAATTCACCGTTACGAAGTTGTGCATCGCGCTGTTCCTTAAATAGTTGCATCGTGTTCAACAGTTCCTCGATGTTGTCCAGCGCGCTGGTCGATTCGGGCGACGGCGACATACGGAACACGCCGATGATACCCGAGCGGGTCGCAATCTCCAATCCCAGCTCGTAGAGGCTCTTTTCGGCACGCGCCAACGATAGCTCGCGGATCAACTGCACGAAGTCAGCTACTTTCTTGGCAATCAGTCGGTTGGCTGGGTCAATTTCGGGCTGCGCAAGCAACGAATCGACCGCATCCCACATACTCTTGCCCTCGGAGGCCGCCAACGCCGCGATCTTGGCCACCGTTGCGTCGCCAATGCCTCGCGCGGGGTAGTTCACAATACGGCGGAAAGCCTCATCATCTAACGGATTAACGACCAGACGGATATATGCCAGCAGGTCCTTAATCTCCTTATGGTCGTAGAACGAGTTGCCCTTGTAGATTCGGTAGGGAATTCCGCGACGACGCATAGCTTCCTCAACCACAAGTGACTGAGCATTAGTACGATAGAGTACCGCAGCCTCGCTCCACTCGTCACCCTCGTTGAGCACCGTGCGGCGCAGATCGTCGGCCATCAGTTCGGCCTCCTCGCGGTCGGTGTAGGACTTGATGACGTGGATCTTTTCACCCACCTCGCCAGCCGAGAAACACTCCTTATCGAGGCGGTTCGAGTTGCGCGCGATGACGCTATTTGCCGCATTTACAATGGTTTGCGTCGAGCGATAGTTCTGCTCCAGCTTGAATACCTGAGCCATCGGGAAGTCGCGCTTGAAATTCAGGATATTCTCGACATTCGCACCACGGAACGAATAGATACTCTGCGCGTCGTCACCCACCACGCAGACGTTCGGATTGTACTGCGCCAGGCGGCGGATGATTATATACTGAGCGTAGTTAGTATCCTGATACTCATCGACTAAGATATACTTAAACTGCTCCTGATAGCGCGCCAGCACATCGGGGCAATCGCGGAACAGAATGTTGATCTGCAACAGCAGGTCGTCGAAGTCCATCGCTCCATTTTGCTTGCAGCGACGGCAGTAAATATCGTAGATCTCGGCAAACTGAGGCTGCTTGCGCTGTCGATCCTCGGCCGCAAACGCAGTATTGGCAGCGTATGCCGCAGGGGTAATCAACTTATTCTTTGCCAGCGAGATACGCGAGCAAACCTGCTGTGGCTTGTAGTTATCGTCGCTCAGGTTCAACTCTTTGAGAATGGTCTTTATGAGGTTGCGGCAGTCCGATGGCTCGTAGATCGTAAAGGTCTGTGGAAAGCCTATTCGCTCAGCCTCGTTGTGCAGAATGCGCGAGAAAACCGAGTGGAACGTACCCATACGGATATAGCGGCTCTTGCCGCCCTCGACCATCTGCTCGATACGTTCGCGCATCTCGGCCGCGGCCTTATTGGTAAACGTGAGGGCGAGGATCGAATGGGGAGCCACGCCCTGTTCGATCATATAAGCGATGCGGGAGGTGAGCACGCGCGTTTTGCCCGAGCCAGCACCCGCTATGATGAGCGAAGGCGAGGTGTAGTTGACCACAGCCGCCCTCTGAGCAGGGTTCAATCCTGCGAGTATCTTCGATTCCATAACAGCACAAAGATACGCATAAAAAAGTTCACTTTTTACATATCCCACGCGACAATTATCAACAAAGATTCGGCGAAAAGGACTCCCCTTCTACAAGTAAAATTTCATTCAGATTTCGCTCCGCACACAACAGTCGCACCGCTCATACTACGCGAATGAGCGCGGCGAGAGCGATGGGGAGATTGTTATTCGTAGTAGCTGATCTGGCGTAGGGCGACGGAGACAATTTGCGCTTTGCCGTTGCGAACTATCGACTTAGCACATTTGATCCAATTGCCCTGCACGTCATACTCGTATTGACTCGTGGAGTGACTTTGGCGGAGCAGACTATTGCCACTATCCTGATAGAAACGCTCATCGACACAATTATCCATCGCGTCAAACTCTCGGATACGGGTTGTACGAATCTCATTCACAGGAAAATACGATATCTGCTCGACACAATTGCCGCGCTCATCGTACCGATAAGTCGTATGCTGATGGGGTGTGTAGTCGAAAATAACACTCTCGTGGCGACGCAGATATCCCAATCGCATATCCTTCTGATGCGACCGTTTGCGATAGTCGATCAAGCGGCCTTGTTGATCGTAGCGCATCTTTTTGGTTTCGTGCAACTTCCCATTCGAAGAACGATACGACTCCTTGATCACATTACCCGCGCGGTTGTACTTATATTGCACGTAGATATAGCCCCAATCGGGATCTACGGGGTAAGATTTGACTTTGCGACCCTTGCGATCGTAGTCGTACGCCCAATGATTGACCTTACGACCCTCGGCATCGACCTCATATTGCGCAACCAGCAAACCGCGATCATCATAGACAAAATGCGTAGCGTTAAAGCCACCTCGACGCTCCTCGACGCATCTATTCTGCTCATTATAAAGGTAATGAATCTCGCCATCTTGACGTTTCGAACCATTGTTCAGAAGGTGATATGCCTCCTTGACCACGTTGCCCGCGCGGTCGAAATCGAAGACTACATAAAGGGATTTGGTCGTGTCGGGCACAAGCGCGCCACTCTCCAATGTGTCGCACGCAAAGTAGTCGGTCAGTTGCTTAATCGCACCACGCAGAGCGAGTTTTTCGTCGTTGCGGTAGCCGTGGCGAAGCGTCGCTGGCTCGTGCGCAAGAGCCGTTACAAATGCGAAAAGCGCCAAAATGAGTATTGTAGTGCGTTTCATAGTTGTGATGGTTTTGTGCTTAGTTACCAAAACGGAAACCGAGCGAGACCGTTATGCCATTACCCGACTGTGCCACTAAATTTTGGTTCATATAGGAGATTGCGGCGTGGTAGCGACCTATTTCGACTCCGAGTATCGGCTCCAAATAGCCACTCACATCGATTTTGCCGTCACGATAGCGTTGCTGCTCCATAACTTCGAATGCTGCACCCAAACGCAAACCAACGTATGGTTGCACCTTGCTGTTGCGACCAAACAATCCGCGGATCTCGCCAAAAACGGGCACTGCAAGTTCGTGATAGCCCTGCTTGCCAATGCCCCAAATCAGACCCGTACCGCCGCCGACATATAGGCATTCGCGGTGCAGATAACCCTGCGAAGTAACGATATGCAGGCACGCATCGCCACTACTGCTAAACTCATCGACCGTCGCTCTGATGTCCATATAACTTCGATAACCACTCACATAGATCGGTTTTTCTTTTTGCAGATATTGCTCGATGTAGCCTTGCGCCGCGAGTGGCGAGAGCACCGCCGTGCCCAAAATCAGGCCGAACAACAAAAGTAACACTCGTTTCATAGGATTTTCTGTTTGGGTTTAGATGACTAACGCTCAATCGGATAAATTATTGTGTTCCAGCGATTTTTTAACCCCAATCGTGAATTGTGAATTGTGAATCGCCTCACTATCGGCCCCAGCTTTCGCGGTCGAGGCTGCGGTAGGTGATCGCCTCGGCGATATGGGCGGGCGCGATCTGCTCCTCGCCCGCAAGGTCGGCAATCGTGCGCGCAACCTTGATAATGCGGTCGTAGGCGCGTGCCGAAAGGTTCAGGCGCTCCATCGCGCGCTCCAACAGCGTGCGTGCCGCAGGTTCCAGCTGACAGTACTCGCGTAACATTCGGCTATTCATCATCGCGTTGGTATGCACGCCATCAATTCCCTCAAAACGAGCCGTTTGGATAGCGCGGGCGCGGATCACACGCTCGCGGATCGTTGCACTCGACTCCTCCGCGCGGTCGCTCGAAAGCTCCTCCAACGACACGGGCGTAACCTCGATATGAAGGTCGATGCGGTCGAGCAGAGGTCCCGAAATGCGATTCATATAGCGGAACACCGCTCCCGCCGCGCAGGTACACTCCTTGGTCGGGTGGTTATAGTAGCCGCAGGGACAGGGATTCATCGACGCAATGAGCGAAAAATTGGCGGGATACTCGACACTATACTTTGCACGCGATACGGTAATCTTCTTATCTTCGAGCGGTTGACGCAACACTTCGAGAACATTGCGACCAAATTCGGGAAGTTCATCAAGGAACAGAATTCCGTTGTGCGCCAGCGACACCTCACCAGGTTGTGGTGACGTACCGCCACCGATCAGCGCCACTTGCGAAGTCAGATGGTGGGGTGCGCGGAAGGGACGACGTGCCAGCAAACCGCGCTCGCTACCCAGCTTGCCCGCAACGGAGTGTATCTTAGTGGTTTCGAGCGCCTCACCGAGCGTCATCGGAGGCATAATCGAGGGCATTCGTCGCGCCAGCATAGTCTTGCCCGAGCCCGGAGCGCCGATCATCACCACGTTATGACCACCCGCCGCCGCGATCTCCAAGGCGCGCTTAGCCTGCGCCTGGCCCTTCACGTCAGCAAAATCCTCGCCAAAGCGATCCGACTCATAATCAAATACATCCGCCACATCGAGGCGTGTCGGCTCAATCTGCTCCTCACCAGTCAGGAAGGCCACAACCTGCGCCAGCGACTGCACTCCAATGACCTCCGTACCCTCGACAACAGCCGCCTCGCGAGCATTCTCCTCAGGCAGGATCACACCGCGCAGACCCTCGCTCGCAGCACGTACCGTCAGCGGCAGTGCGCCCTTGATCGGGCGGAGCGTTCCGTCAAGCGATAACTCGCCAAGGATCATATATTTATCGATAAGTTCGCTCTCCATCTGACCCGATGCCGCCAACAACGCAACCGCTATCGGCAGGTCGAACAACGAGCCCTCTTTACGCAGGTCGGCAGGTGCTAAATTGACCACAATCTTGCGTCCACTCATACGGTAGCCACTATTCTCGAACGCCGCGCGGATACGCTCCTGCGACTCCTTCACAGCGTTGTCGGGCAGACCCACCAAGAACATTCCGATACCGCGCGTGATGTCAGCCTCGACCGTAACCATCACCGCGTCGATACCGACGACCGTTCCTGCGTATGTTTTGACGAACATATTGATTTATTGCATTTTAGAATGGAGCATCGTCCATATTGGGAACCTTCGGCTGTGACCCGCCGATCGTGCCGCCCGTCATCGGAGCACCCGCAGGAGGCAGATCGAATTCGCCTCCAATGCCCGACGCCAAACCGCCACCAAAACCGCCATCAGCTGCACCGCCAAAGCTCGAACCACCGCCTGCGCCCATCGAGCTATCGGTATAGCTGAACGTCTCGTGCGCCGTATCGGCATCGTAGTCGAGGAAGCGTGCCTGCTCCTTGCGGAAGCGCAAATTGACCGTACCAACCGAGCCGTTACGGTGCTTAGCCAGAATAAACTCGGCCATACCCGCCGTCGACTGACCATTCTCGTCCTCGGTCATACCGTAGTACTCGGGACGGTGGATAAATGCCACGATATCAGCGTCCTGCTCGATTGCTCCCGACTCACGAAGGTCGCTCAGCTGGGGACGTTTGTTACCGCCACGAAGCTCCGTCTGACGGCTCAACTGCGACAGCGCAATGATCGGGACATTCAACTCCTTGGCGATCGCTTTGAGCGTACGCGAAATGGTCGCAACCTCCTGCTCGCGGTTGCCCTGACCCGACTGTCCCGTAGTCATCAGCTGCAAGTAGTCGATCACGATCAACTGAATGTTGTTGTGTATCTTCAAACGGCGCGCCTTCGAGCGGAACTCAAAGACCGACAACGCCGGTGTATCATCAATATAGAGCGGTGCCGAACCGAGCGGCTTGGTCGAAACCTCCAAATGGCGCCACTGATCGGGCGTCAACTTACCACTCTTGACCGCTGTGCCGTCCAGTCCCGACTCAGCGATGATCAATCGCTTCATCAGCTGTTCGGCGCTCATTTCGAGCGAGAAGAAGGCTACGGGACGCTCGTGATCGACAGTAATGTTGCGCGCCATAGTAAGCACAAACGCCGTCTTACCCATCGCGGGACGTGCCGCCAGAATCACCAGGTCCGAAGGCTGCCAACCGAGCGTCTCGCGGTCGATACCCACGAAACCCGAGGGCACACCACTGAACGAATCCTTGTTCTTGCCCGCCTCCTCAATCGACTTCAACGTCTTGGCCAACACACTCTTAGAATCCTGCACCGATCGCTTGACGTGACCCTCGGCCACGCGGAAGATCTCTTGCTCGGCAAAACCAATCAGCTCGGTCACGTCCTTCGACTCGTCGTACGACATACGCTGGATCTCAGTCGACGAACGGATCAACTCGCGCTGGACATACTTCTGCGCGATGATCTTGGCGTGGAACTCGACGTGAGCCGCCGAACCCACCTTCTGCGTGAGCTGTGCTAGGAAGGGTGCACCTCCAACCTCTTTAAGCTTGCCCTCCGACTTCAAACGCTCGGTAACCGTATAAAGGTCAATGGGTTTCAGCTCGCGCGAGAGATCCTCGATCGCCTTGTAAACCGTGCGATGATTCGGTTCATAGAAAGCCTCAGGAGTGATGAACTCCTGTACGGTTACGATACTATCTTTGTCGAGCATCAGCGCACCGAGCACCGCCTCCTCAAGCTCGACTGCCTGCGGGGGCACGGTACCACCGATTTCGGTCAATGCCTCAAACGCCTCACGGTTCTTCTCCGAGGGCGATTTGTACTCTCTCTTTGCCATATTATTAAAGGTGTTGGAGGTGTAAAGGTATTAAAAAAAAATGAGATCTAACTCAAAAACACAAATCTTTAATAAAAAAGACTATCCGCGAAATCAGATAGTCTTTTGTGAAAATTAATTGAACGGATTGCCTAAATCCATATTATTCGGGCAATTGCTCAGCGTTTAGAACTCCGAAGTGAAGTGGAAACGGATATCGGGGAAGTTCTCCTGCGCCAGCGCCAATGCGTAGCTCGTGTCGGCCAGGAAGACATCGCGACCGTGCTTATCGACCGCCATATTGGTGTGCTTGCGGCGCTTGAAATCGGTCAACTGTGCAGCGTTATCGCTCTCGATCCAGCAAGCCTTGTAGATCGAAATCGGCTCGTAGCGGCACTTGGCGCCATACTCGTGCTCCAAACGGTACTGGATAACCTCGAACTGCAACGCTCCGACCGTACCGATGATCTTGCGGCCATTGAGCGACGAGGTGAACAACTGCGCCACGCCCTCGTCCATCAGCTGGTCGATACCCTTGCTCAACTGCTTGAATTTCATCGGATCAGCGTTCTCGATATAGCGGAACAACTCAGGCGCAAACGAGGGAATACCCGTGAAGGTGAGCTTCTCGCCCTCGGTGAAGGTGTCGCCGATCTTGAAGTTACCCGTGTCGTGCAGACCCACGATGTCGCCCGGGTAGGCGAAGTCGATAACCGACTTTTTCTCGGCCATAAATGCCGTCGGCGACGAGAACTTCAACTGCTTGCCGCTACGCACGTGGAGGTAGTTCTTGTTACGCTCGAACGTGCCCGAACAGATCTTCAAGAAGGCCAGACGGTCGCGGTGGTTGGGGTCCATATTTGCGTGGATCTTAAAGACGAAGCCGGTCATCTTTGCCTCGCTCGGCTCGATCGGACGCTGCGAGGTGGTCGAGGGGCGGGGCGACGGAGCGATGTTGATGAAGCACTCCAACAGCTCGCGCACACCGAAGTTATTGATTGCACTACCGAAGAATACGGGTGCCAACTCGCCACGCAGGTAGGCCTCGCGGTCGAAGGGCTCATAGACGCCATCGACCAGCTCCACGTCGTCGCGCAGCTGCTGGGCGTAGCGACCGATATACTTCTCCAAATCAGGACTATCGAGCTTAATATCAACGGTTTCGGCGTCGGCAGTCAGACGCTCGTCCGAGAGGAAAAGCGACAGATTCTGCTCGAAAATGTTGTACACACCCTTGAACGAGGGGCCATTGCTGATGGGGAACGCCAGCGGGCGCACCTTGATCTGCAACTCGTTCTCGACCTCGTCGAGCAGATCGAACGGATCCTTCGACGGGCGGTCCAACTTA
>JAFNVH010000064.1 GCA_017379895.1 Rikenellaceae bacterium
GAAGTGAACGATGATAACATTGATAACTTGCGTACATTCTATTCAAACTTGTATCGTACTTTGCTTTTCCCACGTAGTTTCTATGAAATTGATAAGGATGGAAAGGTAATGCACTACAGTACAACCTGGCTATCCGCCGCACCCTCGAAGGTATCTACAACAACTATCAGGGTGACCCCAACAACGAGGAGTGGCAGAAGGTTGTTAAGTACCTGAAAAAGGTGTGGTTCGCTAACGGTATCCACCACCATTACAGTATGGACAAGTTCCAGCCCGAGTTCTCGCAGGAGTACTTCGAGAAGTTGGTCGAGGCGACCCCCGACAGCGCACTGCCCCTCGATTTCGGCACTCGCGAGGAGTTGATGGCAGCTATCGTTCCCGCAATGTTCGACTCTTCGCTCTATGCTCGCCGTTTGGATCAGAGCGAGGGCGTGGATATGATCGTTGCTTCGGCTAACAACTACTACGACGGCGTAACCCAGAAGGAGGTTGAGAAGTTCTACGCAGATATGATCGACCACAACGATCCTCAGCCCATTTCGTACGGTCTGAACTCGCAGCTGACCAAGGACGAGAACGGCAAGGTGGTTGAGCGCGTTTGGAAGCAGGGCGGTATGTACGGCGAGGCTATCGACCAGATCGTTTACTGGTTGGAGAAGGCTGCCGAGGTAGCTGCTCCCACTCAGAAGAAGATCATCGACGCGCTGGTAGCATACTACAAGAGCGGCGACCTGCGCGATTTCGACAAGTATAACATTTTGTGGGTTCAGGACGTTGTTTCGAACATCGATTTCGTGAACGGCTTTATCGAGGACTATGGCGATCCTATGGGCCGCAAGGCATCGTGGGAGTCGAACGTCAGCCTGCGTAGCGACGAGGCTACCAAGCGTACCGAGCTCATCAGCGCAAATGCTCAGTGGTTCGAGGACAACTCGCCTGTAAATCCCGCATTCCGCAAGCCCGAGGTTAAGGGTGTTTCAGCTAAGGTTATCAATGTGGCTATGCTCGGTGGCGACTGCTACCCCGCTACCCCGATCGGTATCAACCTGCCCAACGCTGACTGGATTCGCCGCGACTACGGTTCGAAGTCGGTAACCATCGACAACATCACCTACGCATACAAGCAGGCTGCTAAGGGCAACGGCTTCAATGAGGAGTTTATCCTGCGTGAGGAGGATCGTGCTCGCATCGAGGAGTTTGGCGCACTGGGTGACAACCTCCACACCGACCTGCACGAGTGCCTCGGTCACGGTTCGGGTCAGCTGGCCCCGGGCACTAAGGGTGGCGAGTTGAAGAACTACGGTTCGACCCTCGAGGAGACTCGCGCCGACCTGTTCGGTCTGTACTATCTGGGTGACGAGAAACTCGTTGAGTTGGGGCTGATTCCCTCGCTCGACGTTGCTAAGGCTCAGTATGCAAGCTACATCGTGAACGGTATGATGACTCAGTACTCGCGTATCGAGTTCGGCAAGGATGTCGAGGAGGCTCATATGCGTAACCGCAAGATCATCGCTGAATGGTGCTACGAGAAGGGCCAGGCAGACAACGTGATCGAGTGGGTTGAGCAGGACGGCAAGCGCTATCTGGTTGTAAACGACTTCGATAAGCTGCGCGATCTGTTCGGTCAGATGCTCTACGAGGTGCAGCGCATCAAGTCGGAGGGCGATTTCGAAGCTGGTAAGGCTCTGGTTGAGAACTACGGCGTGAAGATCGATCCCGCTCTGCACAAGGAGGTTCTGGATCGCTACAACGCACTGAACATCGAGCCGTTTGGTGGTTTCATCAACCCCGAGTTGGTTCCCGTTATCAAGAATGGCGAGATCGTCGATGTTAAGGTTGAGTACGTTGACAGCTACACTGATCAGATGCTTAACTACTCGAAGAACTACTCGTTCCTGCCTACTCGCAACTAATCCGCGAAAGGACGAATTGAAAAAGCCGCGCCCCTCAGGGTGCGGCTTTTTCAATTCACAATTCACAATTCAAAATTATTATTCATTGGCGCAATTTAGACTCATCATTGGCGATCGTTCCAGCTTGCGAAGATGCGAAACAGACACAAAAAGCCACGCCCTCATCGAGCGTGGCTTAATTGTGAATTCTGAATTTTGAATTTTGAATTAGAACAATCGCTCGGGATACTCGCCCGCTGCAACAAGTGCGTTGAGTTTTTCGATTACGCCCGCACGATCCTCGGCATAGGTCACGCCGAACCACTGCGAGGTGGTGTCGAGAACCTTAACGCGAGCTACACCCTTAGTAATCAGCTGATTGACCATATGAGGAATGTAGAACTCAGCCTTCGGATTCGAGATATTGTTACGCAGATACTCCGAGAAATACTCCTCCGAATGGCGGAAATAGTCGGGCGTAAAGCCCCACATATTCATCGACACAGGGGTCTGGTCGTCGGTCGAAACCTTGAACCCATTGTCACCCGTAAAGGTGATCTTGCCATCGACACGGCAGATGTCGGTACGCTCGACGATACCCGTCAGGAAGTTATCGGTGTTGGTCGAGCAGACACCGCGCGACACCGTACCCGACTCCGAGAGGGTGTTGCCCACGCGGAAACCAACCATACAATAGTCGTTCTCGCCATCGGCCTGCATCAACTCGCGGCCAATCACCGCAAAGCTGTCACGACCATAGAAATCGTCGGCATTGATCACCAAGAAGGGCTCGTTGATGGCACTTGCGCCCATCATCACAGCGTGATTGGTGCCCCACGGTTTGGTGCGACCCTCGGGAGCCTTGAAGCCCTCGGGCAGAGCGTCGATTGACTGGAAAACCAATTCAACAGGAATATGATTCTCGTACTTGGGCATAATCTGGCGGCGGAAATCCTCCTCGAAATCGCGGCGGATCACAAAGACCACCTTACCAAAACCTGCTCGTATTGCGTCGTAAATCGAATAGTCCATAATGGTTTCGCCGCTGGGTCCAACCGAATCCAGCTGCTTCAAACCGCCATAGCGCGAGCCCATCCCCGCAGCCATCACCAAAAGTGTAGGTTTCACTCTTTCGCTCATTATCAATCTCCTAATATTATTCCTTTCCCCAATTAGAGTAATCCGTTTCGGACGGCAAAGGTACGCTTTCTTTCGGAATTTCCGCAATTTGGCTCCAATATTTATTTAATATGCACCCGCAAAACTACTACACAAGCCGCCAAAACAGCCCAATCGCCCTGCAAAAAGCATACATATTCGCTGTCGGCAAGCTCTTTTCGCGCCGAGAGAGCAATTATTCGAACGAAAATTCGTACCTTTGCCGAATATTTTCATACTAAACGGCAAAAATAAGCCGTTTGACGGGGCATTTAAACCCGATTTATTAAAGACATTTTTTGAACACAATGAAAGATTTTATCACACAAGTTAGTGACCTGATATGTGGTTATCCCCTCTTCATCGTGCTGATTGGAGGCGGTTTGTTCCTGTTCTTCTACTCACGAATGGTGCCGTTCCGCCACTTCGGCCGCTCGATCGAGGCTCTGCGCGCCAAAGATAGCAGCGAGGGCGAAGGTGGCCAGATCACATCGTGGCAGGCACTGTGTAGCGCCATCGCCGCAACAATCGGTATGGGTAACATCGCAGGTGTGGCAATCGCACTGAGTATCGGCGGTCCGGGCGCAATCTTCTGGATGTGGATCAGCACGGTGGTCGGTATGGCAACTAAATTCTTCGAGGGTACGTTGGCATCGATGTATCGCGGACGCGACTCGGAGGGCAATCTGCAAGGCGGCCCGATGTATATGATCACCGAGGGTCTGGGCGCGAAGTGGAAGCCGATGGCTATCTTCTTTGCTATCTTCGGTTGTATCGGTACGCTCTGCCTGATGCAGCCCAATCAGCTGGTCGAGGCGATCGACACGGTATTTCTCATCCCGCGAGGAATTGAGCCTACGTTTTGGTTGCATTTAGCTATGGGTGTAGCGATTACGGTCATTACGGCTATCGTGGTTTTGGGCGGTATCGAGCGCATCGCGGCAATGGCGTCGAAGCTGGTTCCGCTGATGATCGTTTTGTACTTCCTGCTGGTGGGTTACATCCTGATTCTCAATTATGAGGCTATTCCGAGCGTCTTTGCGTCGATCTTCGAGGGGGCTTTCTCGATGAAAGCGGGCATTGGCGGTATCGTCGGCATCGCACTGCTTGGTGCACGTCGCGCAGCGCTGATCAATGAGGCAGGTACGGGTACCGCCTCGATGATGCACGGCTCATCGCGCAACAGCCAGCCCGTACGCGAAGGTTTCGTGGCGATGATCGCCCCGCTGACCGACTCGGGACTGGTCTGCACACTTACCTCGTTGGCAATCCTCTCAACGGGATACACCGCAGGTGAGGGTATGAAGGGCCTGCAAATCGCAATCGACGCTTTCGGCAAGGCAATCCCTGGCGTTGGTGAATACCTTTTGTTGGCGATTCTGTTTATCTTTGCATTCTCGACAATGTTCTCGTATTCGTACTACGGAATGAAGTGTACCGCATTCCTTTTCGGCGCGAAGTATGGCAAATACTACAACTATTTCTACCTTGCGTTGCTGATTGTGGCGTCGGTGATGTCGCTGCCGACCGTAGTTGGTATTATCGATATCGCTTATGCATTTATGGCCTTCCCGACGATGTACACCCTGTTGCGTCTGGCACCGAAGGCTAAGGCAGCATTGGTGAAGTACATCGAGGAGAACCCAAGACGAAAGTAACAAACTTAACCTAAACAATACTATGAAAAAGTTCGGTTGCATTACGGCATTGATCGTCATTCTGGGATTGGCGATTTTCGGCTACGTGCGCTTCTACTACCCCTTTGGTGAGGGCGTGAAGAGTGGCGAGTTGAACTATGTGGTACACAAGGGCGTTATCTTCAAGACCTACGAGGGTAAGCTGATTCAGTCGGGTATCCGCTCGAAGGCGGCAGGCGCAATCCAGTCGTACGAGTTCGAGTTCTCGGTTGAGCGCGAGGATGTTGCACGCGAGCTGATGCTCAACAGCGGCAACACCGTTCAGTTGCACTATACGGAGTATTTCGGCGCACTGCCTTGGAGAGGTTTCACCAAGTATATCGTCGACAGCATCGTGGCGGTTCAGCCCGTAGTAATAGAATAGAACCGACGACAACAGCGCAAAAAATCGCCCTAAGATGCAAAAAAATGCGTTTTAGGTGTCGGATTATTTGGCAGTTAGTAATTTAGTTCGTACTTTTGCGCGCTGAAAAGTGTGGAAATCACATTTTTCGCGCAAACAAATAACTTTTTTAACAACTTAAATTTTTTTCAGACAATGCCTGTAAAAATCAGATTGGCTCGACACGGTAAGAAAGGTTATGCTTTCTACCATATCGTAGTTGCAGATAGCAGAGCGCCACGTGATGGTAAATTTATCGAGAAGATTGGTA
>JAFNVH010000065.1 GCA_017379895.1 Rikenellaceae bacterium
GAACCTGGGTATCCACACCGAGATGTTCGCTGACGGCGTTCTGCCGCTGGTTGAGGCTGGTGTGATCAACGGTGCTAACAAGGGTACCGACCGCGGTAAGATGGTTTCGACCTTCTTGATGGGTTCGCAGGCTGTTTATGACTTCATCGATGACAACCCGGGCGTAGCAATGATGGACGTAGGTTACACCAACGATCCCTTCGTAATTGCTAAGAACCCCCGTATGACCGCTATCAACTCGGCTTTGCAGATCGACCTCACCGGTCAGGTTTGCGCTGACTCGCTGGGTACTCGTTTCTACTCGGGTGTAGGTGGTCAGGTTGACTTCATCTATGGTGCGTCGTTGGCTAAGGAGGGTAAGTCGATTATCGCAATGCCTTCGGTAACTAACAAGGGTGTGAGCAAGATCGCTCCCGTGCTGACCGAGGGTGCAGGTGTTGTAACCACTCGTTCGCATATGCACTGGTTCGTAACTGAGTATGGTGCAGTTGATCTGTATGGTAAGAGCCTGCAGGAGCGTGCTCGTCTGTTGATCTCGGTGGCTCACCCTGATCACCGCGAGGCTCTGGACAAGGCTACTTTCGAGCGCTACGGTTCGCACCACCACTACATTAAGAAGTGTATGGAGTAAACTCCACTATGCATAGATAGTTCGAAGGCCATTCCCGAAAGGGGAGTGGCCTTCGCTGTGTTTTGGGATTACTTGTTGATCGGCTCGCGCTCCAATTTGGCGATGATGTCGGCGAGGTGGTCGGCACTCACTACGCCACTGCCGCGCCACGCCACCTTCCCCGCGCGATAGATGACCAGCGTCGGCACCGAGCGTACGTTATGGTCAGCTACGAGTTGAGCATTTTGGGGATCGTCAATGTCGTAGCGAAGAATCGTAACGCGATCGCCGAGTGTTGCGGCCAGACGATCGAGTATGGGGTGCATCGTGCGGCACGGACCGCACCAAGTGGCATAGAAATCGACCAAAGTAGGTGTCGAACGAGCGATTGTCTGTTTTAAATTGTCCATATTGGTTGAATTTTTTTGTGGTGTTTAGTGAACTTCGACCCAGCTGCGCACCTGAGTCAGTGCATTCTCGACGTCGCTGATGACGCGCTGCAAACCCTCGTCGAGAGTTGTTGTGGGCTGCCAACCAAGCATTTCGCGGGCGCGCGAGATGTCGGGCGATTTGTGTCGCGGATCGTCGTTGCGGGCATTTTGATGAATGATTTTCGAGCGGCTACCGGTCATATCGATAATCTTCTCGGCCAGCGCACGAATCGATATTTCGTGGTTGTTGCCAATGTTCACCGTCGGCACCTTCACGTCGGGCAGACGGTTCATCAGTCGGATCAGACCGTCAACAAGGTCGCCCACCCAGCAGAACGATCGTAGCTGCTCGCCATTGCCATAGATCGTCAGGTTGCGATTGGATAGCGCTTCGACGATCATCTTTGTGATCACGCGCTGGTCGTTCAGGTCGGCACCCGTGCCGTAGGTATTGAATATTCGGGCAATCTTGCCATCAACCTGATACTCATCTTTGTAGGCTCGTACGAGACTCTCGGCGGCGCGTTTGCTTTCGGCAAGTGCCGAACGAGCAGGTCCGAATGGTTGGTCTTCGTGCATCGACTGCTGACGCACTGCACCATATACCGCACCCGACGAGGCAAAGAGTACGCGCGAGCGGTTGATTTTGGCACTTTCGAGGCAGTTGAGCGTGCCGATGATATTGACTTTGTGAGTTTCGACCTCCATTGCCTGATCATATCGGAGAATTGAGGGCGAGGCGAGATTGTAGATCTCGTCGACGTTTATACCGAACTGATTTACAACATTGTGGCGAATGTAGTTGAAGTTGGTGAGTGTCATCATTTCGCGCAATATGGGCGAGGACTCGCAGCTCCGAATATCCATACAATAGACGTCGTAGTTGCGATCGACCAACGAGCGGCATAGGTGCGAACCGATCAATCCCGCACCGCCGATAACGAGAATACGCTTTGAATCGTTCATTTTTAGGGAGTTTTTGCTATTGTCGTATTGATTCCAAAAACTGTGCCCCGCGCGTTGTCCTCGACCGACAAAAAAACTCCACCCTGTGCAGGTGGAGTCCATTGTAGTCTATTTTTGTGGTTTATCGCTCTTCGTAATCGCTTTGGAAAATGGCGGCAGGCAGCTCGTCGATACGACTCACATAGCGCACCTCGATCCCCTTCGGCGGCTTGGGTAGATCCTTGTGCAGGTAGCCCGAAACCACAATTCGGCGGAAACCTAGACGAGCCGCCTCGGCAATACGCTGGTCGCTACGCGGCGCGGGACGCACCTCGCCTGACAGACCGATCTCGCCGGCACAACAAACGCCCTCGATCAGCGGTTTATCGAAATATGACGAGATCACAGCGGCGACAATCGCCAGATCCATACCCGTGTCGGCAATCTTGAAACCGCCCGCAAAATTGAGGAATACATCTTTCGTGAACATCTTCATTCCCACGCGCTTTTCGAGAACAGCCAACAACATATTCATTCGGCGAGAGTCGTAACCCGTGGTCGAACGCTGTGGAGTGCCGTATGCGGCGTTGCAAACCAACGCTTGTGTTTCAATCAGATAGGGACGTATGCCATCGACCGCCGCACCGACTGCAATACCGCTCAGCGGTTCGTCATAGTGCGACAAGAGTATCTTCGACGGGTTATCAACCTCGATCAGACCCTCGTTGCGCATCTCGAAAACGCCGATCTCGAACGTCGCACCGAAACGATTCTTAATGCCGCGCAAGATTCGGTAGACGTTGTTTCCGTCGCCCTCGAATTGGAGCACCACATCGACAATATGTTCCAAGATTTTCGGGCCTGCAATGGTGCCGTCTTTGGTGATGTGGCCGATGATAAAAATCGAGGTGCCCGTACTTTTTGCATATTTGAGCAGCGTGGCGGCACACTCGCGAATCTGCGAAACGCTACCTGCCGACGACTCGATCATCTCGGTGTAAACCGTTTGTATCGAGTCGATTATAACGATGTCGGGAGCTATCTCCTCGATCTGCGAAACGATGTTTTCGAGCAACGTCTCGGAGTATATCAGACAGTTGTCGTTAGTCGTGCCGATACGTGATGCACGCATCTTGATCTGCTGCGGCGACTCCTCTCCCGAAACGTAGAGCACCTTCAAACCGTGCGGTGCGAGGGCAAGTTGCAGACTTAGGGTCGATTTGCCAATGCCGGGCTCACCTCCCAACAGTACGAGCGATCCGCGCACCAAACCACCGCCCAGAACGCGATTCAACTCGCCGTTACCCAGGTCGATACGTTCGTGTACCTGCTCCTCGATCTGCGCAATGGTTTGCGGACGCGATTGGGGCAGTCGCACAGCGGCAGCAGCCGAGGCGGTCGAGGCTTTGGCGATAATCTCCTCGGCGAAGGTGTTCCACTCGCCACACGAGGGGCAGCGACCGATCCATTTCGGTGCTTCATAGCCGCAGTTGCGACAGAAATATGCCTTCTTGACCTTTGCCATACCTCAATTAATATTGCTCCAACTGCCAACCCGCCTCGTCCTCGATTCGAGCGCGTAACGAGCCTTCGGGCAGAGAGTCGATAAATTCACGTGCGGCTACACGCTGCTCCTCCGAGCGTGATCCGCAAGCGCCAATCAGCACTGCGGCACCGTGCGCCGTAACCACCTCCAAGCCCGCAGGAACGCTCTTCAATGCGTCTGCAAGCATAGTGGCAATATCGTTTATATTCAAGTCGTTGCAACGTCCGCCCACGAGCATTGCGGCATAGCGCAACAGCGCATTATCAGCTGCTAACCACTCGCCGACAGCCTCTTTGGCAATCTTCGTGCGGGCGATCAAAACCGTCGCTACATTCTCGGCCATCTCGACCGTCGTAACGGCCTTAGCCCAGAAGGGCAGCTCGTCGATCGTTACATTTCCGGGCACGGCAATACTGAGTGCCGCGAGTTGCAATTCGCGTACCTGCTGCTGATAGAGCAGTCTAGCCAACTCGTCATCGGGGGCATATTGGCGAGCCAATGCGCGCACGGTCGGGATACTGACGCCATAACTCAACGCATACTCAATACCCTTCTCGCGCATTGAGTCGACCACGGCGCCATTCATCTCACGACGCAGTTCGCCCAACAATGCGACCATTTGTGAAGTTGCATTCATTACCGTATCGATTATTTCTTCTGGGTATTAACGATCTCGACTACCTTGCCATATTGGAAGATCGGCAGTTCGCTCTCGATGATTGTGCCGTGGCTATCCGACAGACGGCAGACAACATTGTCAGCCACGCGGAACGGAACAGCATAGCGTGTATCGCGCTCGCTCTTCAACGTAAGACCCTCGGTTGGGATATTGCCGCTGGGAATCAACTCCAATACGATCGGCTGAGCCGAGAGGTTGCTTGCGGGCTCGATGCCGGTCTGCTCGCTGAATCGGCAAAGGATATACTTTGTCTTTGCAGCCTCAGGAACTACCGAAATGGTCTTCACGGTGCGGGTTACGACCTGCTTACCGAGGAAGAGCTCGAGATACTCCTGTTCGAGGCGGTTGATCTCGTCAAGTGCGGCTTTCAAACCTGCGCCATATACATTCTCGCCCACGTCGCCCGAAACCAGCTCGATGCGTACCTTACGCAATTTGAAGATGGTGTTTGCAGCCTCCTGTGCAGCCGTCTCGAGGGGAACCTCGGTCGACGAGAGTCTGTTGGGCAACACCTTGGGGAACTCCTCCGCCGTGCCGCGCAATGAAACCACCTCGCTTTCTTTAGTGAATGAGGAAGCTACGGTTGCGGGAGCAGTATCGGCAGCCGCGATTGTAGCCTCGATAATTGAGTGGCTTACTTTGTCGGTCAATGCGGCGCGTGCACCGAGATACTTCTGTGCAAAACGAGCGTAGGGACCCACAACGGTAATCTGCTTTTCGACCACCAGATTTACGGTCAGCGTTGTCTGCGGGTGCGACAGTGTGGTTACTCCATTTTCCTCAATGATACCAACCTTAGCGGCGGTGAAGTTTTGCGCCGAAGCGGTTGCGGCCATTGCCAGGCAGAGGGCAGATGCGAATATTGCTTTAATGGTTTTCATACAATTCGGTATTGAGTTTTTGAATGTTATTTTGCAAAGTTACTTTTTATTTGTTGAAAAACAGTAAAAAAACAGCAACTTTTTATGTTTAATTCTTAACTTTGTGAATAATCCATAAATCGATAATTGTTATGTCCACTTCTACTGATTATTTTTTGGCGCACAATCTTAATGCGACCACCATACATACATTAGCCGATGATCTGCGAAGAGTGTATGGCGGAAATGTCTGCGTGGAATATGGCGATTATATGGCTTTGTGGCAATTACGCGGACTCACTCCTGACGAGAGAAATTGTGCCTATCACAAATTGATAACTAGCTTAGATCTTAATCTGCAACCGCAACAGATATTGCCCAATGATTGCGATCCATATATTGACTTTCAATTGAATGATGATTGCTATTATATTGAACGGGAGTTGTTGGCAAAATATGCTGACCGTGCTGAACAGAAACTGATATCAACCTATGAAGATTTGTGCGCTGCGGGGATTCCGGCAATAGATCAAGTCTCAGAGGATGTAACGTGTATGCTGGAAAGAATTCAAAAATTTCGTGAAGATAGTAGTATTGTTTTCTATCAAAATTATAACTTCCGAGCACAAGAATGTCGAATCGCTGACTTCTCTTTACATACTTTAAGTGGCGATATTTATGCCCACAGATGGTCTGCAATGATTGAGATGTTAAAGAATAGGTTCTCTGATCCATATTTCAAGGAGTATTGGCAAGATCTGCACGAGGAGAGAATAAAGCTATACAAATACGTTAAGCCGATAATGGCTTATGATCACGTCTATTATCTTGGAGGAGAGGATGATATTATCGAATCCCCGACGGAAGAGGAGTTTATGAAACGATGCTGTGATGCGGGGTTGCAGATTTATAACCTATCCGAAGCTATTATGTGTCCATCGAAACGCCCGAAATTAACTAATGGGTGGAGAGTGGCGATATATGATGATTTCAAAGATTTGAAACACAATGGAACGCTGTTCTAATGCAGATAAAAATCTTCGGTCAGGTGGCTGTACTCCTCACTTCGTGAGCCATCGTCAGCAGCGAGAATCAGTTGCTCGTGCTCGGTGGTGCAGGGCGCAAGGCCCCATTCGCTCATAGTACGCTTGGGCGTAGCTCCACTTTTTGTGATCACCTCGCAACGACGGCGCAGGTGCAATCCCGCCGCAACGGCCTGCATCGCAAAGCGGCGCGTCTCGTCGGCAGGCAGGATCAACGCCATTCTCCCTTCGTCGGTTAGCAGTCGTTGCGCTGCGGTGATCAAATCGCGGTGGGGTAGCGAGCAGTTGTGACGAGCAGTGGCGCGCGAAGGATCGGGTGACTGCAATGTTTCGGAAAAGTAGGGCGGATTGCTCACAATCAGGTCGTAGCGCTCCTCGGTGTCGAAATCCTGTATGGCGGTTTCGATTACTCGAATACGGTCGCCCCACGCCGAGCGAGAAATGTTCTCGCGGGCACACTCCGCTGCCGAGTGGTCGATCTCGATGGCGTCGATTGTGGCTGAGGTATTTCGCTGGGCGCACATCAGTGCGATCAATCCCGTTCCGGTGCCGATGTCGGCAATGCGTTGCGACGCGTCGCACGCGCACCACGCTCCGAGCAGAACGCCGTCAGTGCCGACCTTCATTGCGCAACCCTCGTGGTTGATATCGAATTGCTTGAACGTGAAACCCTTGCTTGCCATTGAACCTACTCTTTGAGAAATCCGTCAACACCCGCACCAAACAGCGAGAAGTCGAACCTCACGGGGTCGTTAGGGTCGAATTGACGCAACGCATCGGTGATCTGCTCGACCGCCTTCCAATCGCTTTGGCGGCGCGTAAGCAGCCCCAGTGCACGTCCCATATTTCCCGAATGAACATCGAGTGGCAGATATAGCGCCGACATCGGAATCGACTCCCAAAGACCGAAATCTACACCTCGCTCGTCGCGACGCACCATCCAGCGCAGATACATATTCAGGCGTTTGCAAGCGGCACCTTTGTCGATAGACGAGAGGTGCTTGCAGCAGTGCGGATCGTGTGGTGCAGCAAAAAATGCACGTCGGAACTCCGACAGCACCACGCGTATATCGCCTGTCGCTGTGTATCGACGCTCGAAGAAACCACCAATGCCACCCTCCTCGGCATACATTCGGCGCATCGCTACCACAAACGAGCGGAAATCCGACCCGTTGAACGTGCGGTGAACGTAGCTGTTGAGTCTGTCGAGCTCGCTCTCCGAGGCGTTCATCGTGAAGTCGTAGGGTGCGCCGTCCATATATTCAACCATACGTCGTGCGCTCTTGACGATCGCTTTGCGGTTGCCCCAAGCGATCGTAGCGGCCAGCAGACCACTGATCTCGATGTCCTCACGTCCTGAGAATGAGTGAGGTATGCTGATCGGGTCGTCGGTGATGAACTCCTCGCGGTTATATTTGTCGTGCAATCTTTCGAGCAGATCGCGCAATTCTTCGTGGGTCATAGTAAATGCTAGAACTATAATTGAGAGCCTTCCATAATCTCGCCATCGCGCATCGTGATCTTTCGGTCGGCCATTGATGCCAAACCTTCGTCGTGGGTGACGATAACGATCGTTTGCCCCAGCTCGTCGCGTAGGCGGAAGAAGAGGCGGTGAATCTCGTCGCGGTTCACCGAGTCGAGGTTGCCCGAAGGCTCGTCAGCAAGCAGTACAGCGGGCGAATTGATCAGCGCGCGCGCAATCGCAACTCGCTGCTGTTCACCGCCCGACATCGCCGTAGGCTTATGGTCGCGACGGCTCTCCAATCCCATCATCTTGATCAACTCGACGGCACGACGCTCTGTTTCGTGGCGGTCGCGGTGGCCGATCAAAGCGGGGATACAGATATTCTCGAAGGCGGTGAATTCGGGCAGCAGATGGTGGAACTGAAAGACGAAACCGATCTGCGAATTACGGAAATCCGACAACTCGCGGTCGCGCATTGCACTGACATCGACGCCATTGATTCGCACCGTGCCGCTATCTTGACGCGACAACGTGCCCATCACCTGCAACAGCGTGGTTTTGCCTGCACCACTTGCGCCGACGATCGAAACTACCTCGCCACGATTGACCGTGAGCGATACACCTCGCAACACTTCGAGTGAGCCATAGCTCTTGCGTATATCCTTACACTCTATCATTGTTCTAAGTCGTTTTGTTCAGTTGGTTGTAAATTTTGACTACCTCGACCGCCTCGCGTGTATCGTGTACGCGGAGAATCTTGGCACCCTGACGCAATGCCTCCAAGTGGAGGGCTGTCGTACCGTTCAATGCCTCCGCAGGCGTCGTATTGAGTAGCTTGTATATCATCGATTTGCGCGAAATGCCGACCAACATCGGCGCACCCAAATCACCAAGTCGATGCAGACCATTCATCAGTTGGTAGTTCTGTTCAAGCGTCTTGGCAAATCCAAAACCCGGATCAATCACAATATCCTCGATACCCGCCTTGCGTAAATCGCTAATTTTCTGCACGAAATATGTTCGCACCTCCTCCACAATGTCGCTATAATCAGTCATCGACTGCATAGTGGTCGGCGTTCCTCGCATATGCATCGCTACGTAGGGCAGTCCCAAGCGCGCAACGGCTGTAATCATCTCAGGATCAAGTTCCCCTGCTGAGATATCGTTCACAATGCAGGCGCCCCATTCGGCCACGATACGTCGCACAACCTCGGCACGAAAAGTATCGATCGAAACCTCCATTTCGGGGCACACTCTGCGAATGACCTTCATTGCTCGCCCAACGCGTGCAATCTCTTCATCGACAGCGACATCGTCGGCATTTGGACGCGACGAGCAACCCCCGACATCAAGCATATCGGCGCCCTCCTCAATCGCTCGCGCAACGTGGTGCTCGATCTCCTTTTCAGTGAATGAGCGACTGCCGTCATAGAACGAGTCGGGCGTGACGTTCACGATGGTCATCACGCGCGGCGCACTAAGGTCTATATGCTTGTTATTCAACTTCATTGCTAAATATATTATGCAGCTCTGCAACCTGCTTACGAACTGCTTCGAAGTCGCTATTTACGATCGTATGGTCGGCACGAACCTCGCGCTCCGCATCGCTCATCTGCGCCTCAATGCGACGACGAATCACCTCCGCAGGGGCATTGTCGCGTGCTGCCGCGCGCTCGATACGCAACTCCTCGGGTGCCGAAACGGTCACCGTGCGATCTACCTTGCTGTCAAATCCGCAGTCGAAAAGTATGGCACTCTCCATAATAGCGTATGCCACGCCCTCGGTTTCACGCTCTGCGCACCAACGCTCCCAATCGCGTCCGACGGCGGGGTGTACCGCGCCATTCAATGCTGCCAGACGCTCGTTGTTGCCAAATACTTCGGCAGCCAATCGCGCACGATCGAGTGTCCCGTCAGCGCCATAAACCTCCGCGCCAAAAAGCGCAATGAGTTCCTCGCGTAGCTCCTCGTCATTCTGCATCAGCCATTTAGCGCGGCTGTCACAGTCGTAGCAATGCGTTCCCAACTCCTCGAACATTCGGCATACGGTACTTTTCCCACTACCGATACCTCCCGTCAACCCAACACGAATCACTCGGCAACCACCTCCTGCTGGTCGATTCTGATATTGGGGACAATGCCTATTGAGATGATCCGAATTTCGGGGTAGGTCGTTGCAATCGCATTCATTAGCGATGAGGGCGAAAGTACGATTTCGCAACTATCCGCTGCCAGCGGCGCGTGCAATATTCGCGAAAAACTGAGTTTGGTCTTATCGACCATATTGAATCGATGCGCCATCAGCGCCGAGCCTCGACCTTCGGCCGTGCACTCCACCTTGAATCTGTATCCGTCGAGATTCACACGCACGGGGATATTTGTGGTATAGTCGTAGTCGAGTTTTGAGATGTACCACAGTGCAAACGATACGAAAAGCATCAGCACGAATATCGGTGATACTGAGTTGCGAAAGAAGTTATCGACAGCTTTAAAGAACTTACCCATAGTTCGTTAACTCAAAAAATATTCAACAATTCATTTTGCGCGTCTCTCTAACCGATTACGCCCCACAAATATACAAATTTTAGCGATACTGCACAACGAAATAAAAAAAAGAACTGCACCATTTTCGGGTACAGTTCTTTCTATTTTGGACGTTTGCGACGACAACTGTCGCGCCACGAATCCTAATTATTCGTTTTTAGCAGCAGCTTTCTCGGCAGCGTACTTCTCGTTCACGATCTTCAAC
>JAFNVH010000066.1 GCA_017379895.1 Rikenellaceae bacterium
ACGAGTAGCTAACAATTCGCGCAATGGGCGTAGCACCGACGCTTTAACTGCCACTTGCTCGAAAGCTCGAGGAACTTTTAATCGACAACTTACGAAATTCCAAAACATCGAAACTAAGCGCGAATGTTTGATCGAGGCGGCAAATGTACAATACCGCGATCCCATTCGCTGCTACGCAGATCTACTAACTAAGGCTGAACAATTGACTGATTCGAAGCGATTCTGCAATGAGTGCTCAGAAGCAGGTCTTGAACCGAAAGTCGTAGCTCAACACATAGTGTTTGAAGGTATGACCATATATAGAAAGGTGCGCGAGAAAGGAGTGAGTGAGGTACTCGGAAATAGAGTACTTTTATTCAAAGAACCTCTGATTACGGCAGAGATGATGCCGAATATCACAGAGGCAACTAAATTAGAAGATTCATCAGAGCAACCATTTACGCGTGTTGCATAGCAACAATAGGGAGCCTATCCACATCGGGTAGGCTCCCATCTTTTTCACAACAAATGCTTCATCGCCTCGTCGATTTGAGAGTTTTCGAAGGAGTCGAGGTAGATTTGAGTCGTTTGGATATTCGAGTGTCCGAGCGATTCGGATATCAAAGCAACATTCACTCCCTCGCGTTTGAGTACCGTCGCATAAGTGTGGCGAGCTACGTAGGTGGTGAGGGGAATTGAAATCTCTGCTTCACGACCAATCTCCTTCAAATCTCGGTTCACTTTGCGCAGTACCTTTACAATCCGATTGAATATCTGCTGCTCGGTCCGATGAACTGCCCGATCCAAAATCGGAAAGATATAATCCTCATCGCAACACTCATCTCGTCGATAACGGTCAAGAATCGTTGCTATTGGTTCGGATATGCGACACGAAAGTTGCTTACCCGTCTTATGGCGCACATAAAACAGACGATCCCGAACAATCTGCTTGTAGCGCAACCGTGCAATATCGCAAAAATTAATTCCTGCCGTATAATACGAAAACAGAAACAGATCACGAGCCAACCGTTTGTAAAAAGATCGACAATCCGAAGCTATTTCGAGTTGCGCAATACGCTCGATCTCTTGTTTTGTGATGGCTCGTTTGCGGGTTGGCGACCACAATGCCCCAACTTTGTAATCTGCGAATTGGTTTTGTGTTGGAGCAATACGTGCTTCACGAATCGCTCGATTATAAATAGCCTTAAACACCGCAAAACGGGTCGCTACGCTATTATCTGAGTTACCTCGCTGACGAAGATAATGTTCGAAATCTACGAGATAACTTTGGCTGATTGTTTCGAGCAGTTGCCGTGAAGGGTTGAAATCACGCAAAGCTAACATTACAGAGCGATGTTTGGCTGCCGAACTATACTTGCCTAACGCCTCCAACCGTGCGATCTCTGCTTTGAAAGCGTCCTCGACAGTCAATACGTGGCGTTGCAACTTTTTCTCGAATAGATTATCAAACGTAACGGGGATCTCCAATGCCTCCAAACGTGCAATTTTACGTCGATAATCGCTCAAAATCTTGTCTATCGACATCTTAACATTGGTACAATCGGGACAATTTTCGGTTGGACATTCGTGCTCATCGTCCCAATAACGAGCCTCGATCGCCACTCCTGCTGAAACAAACCGCGACACACGCTGATCTGTAAAGCGCAATGCCACAGGTGATTTGCCGTTACGATAGACCGTCTGCTTACGGCAAACAACTTTGATTTTCATCTCATAAACGGATTGTGCAGAACGGGGACTTTAATGTACAACATTATGTACAACATTTTGGCGAAAATAGCTGTTTCTGGGTGATTTTTAAGGTGGGAGCAGGATTGCCGCGCCACGACGATTGGTCAAAAAGACAAAAAAATCCCCGAAACGTGGTTGTTTCGGGGATTTTTTGAGCCGCAAACGAGACTTGAACTCGTGACCTCTTCATTACGAGTGAAACGCTCTACCAACTGAGCTATTGCGGCACACGTCAAAGGTTTTGATCCTTTTTGCGGTGCAAATATCCGAAAAATTTATTCGTATCTTCGCATAAAATTACACTTCCGCTTATGGTTACTTTTATTGTATGTTTTGTGCTTTTGGTGGTAGCGTATTTCGTCTATGGCCGCTATCTCGAACGTCTGGTCGGCGCTGAGGCCGGCAAACCCGTACCCTCGCAAACTCGCTTCGACGGCGTCGATTATATGCCCCTGCCGAAGTGGAAAACGTTCCTCATTCAGCTGCTCAACATTGCTGGCTTGGGTCCGATTTTCGGTGCGGTGCTCGGTGCGCTGTACGGTCCCGTAGCATTCATTTGGATCACGGCGGGCGGTATTCTGTTTGGTGCGATGCACGACTTTTTGGGCGGTTGGATCTCGCTCGAAAACGACGGTCAGAGCCTGCCCGAGATCATCGGTAAGTACCTCGGCACGGGCGTCAAGCAGGTGATGCGCGTGTTCACCGTCTGCCTGATGGTGTTGGTCGGTGCGGTATTTCTGCTCGGCCCGGCGGGACTGCTCGCAGGTATGACACCCTCGATTTCCGAAAATTGGTGGATCGCCATCATTCTGATTTACTATATCTTGGCTACGTTGCTGCCCGTCGATAAGATCATCGGCCGAATCTATCCGCTGTTCGGTGCGGCGTTGATCTTTATGGCGGTCGGACTGCTGGGCGTGTTGCTCTTTGGCGACTACACGATCCCCGAGCTGACCTCGCTACGTAACTTCAAAGCCGACGCGGCAGACTTCCCCATCGTGCCGACGCTCTTTATTACCATTGCGTGCGGTGCGATTTCGGGTTTCCACGCTACGCAGTCGCCGATGATGGCGCGCTGCCTGACCGACCAGCGTCAGTGCCGTCCCGTATTCTTCGGTGCGATGATCTCGGAGAGCCTGATTGCGCTGATTTGGGCTGCGATTGCAATGGCATTCTTCGGAGGTGTCGAGGCGTTAGGTGCGGCGTTGGCTGAGCACGGCAATAACGCCTCGTGGGCAGTCAAGCTGATTGCCGATACGACGCTGGGTCGTGTGGGTGGTATTCTGGCGGTGCTGGGCGTGATTGCAGCGCCGATTACGAGTGGCGACACGGCATTCCGCAGTGCGCGACTGATCGTGGCCGACTTCCTGCGTATCGAGCAGAAGAGCCTCGTGAAGCGACTTCTGATCTCGATCCCGCTGTTCGTGGTGGGATTCATCATCACGCTGGTCGATTTCGACGTGGTGTGGCGCTACTTCGCGTGGTTCAATCAGACGCTGGCCGTATTCACCCTTTGGGCGGTGACGACCTATCTGGTTGGTCGCAAGAAGAACTATTGGGTGTCGCTCATTCCGGCTGCGGTAATGACCTTTGTGTGTGGCACATACCTCTTCCTCGGAAAGGAGATGTTCCACCTCGACCATACGCTGAGCTACGTGCTCGGTAGCGTAATAACCGTAATTGCTTTAATCACTTTCATCATCTGGAAACGACGCAATGATAAAACCACAGCTTAGACCAACAGCCGACCAGACCTTCGAGATCGTCGCCGATCCGCAGGATCGTAGTTGGGATTTCGTCGGGATTCTGGCGCGCTCGCGCCGCGAGGAGCAGCAGGGCAACATCGAGGCCGCCTGCAACACCCGCTACCACGCCGTACAGCGCCTCGAAGAGTTGATTCCCGAATCGGGCGAGGTGATCCTCGAATGGGAGGACGAGAACTCGCAGGCGGCGTTGGAGGTCATCTATTGTTCGGCTATCGACCACTTCCTGATTGGTGATTGGGAGATGTGCGCGGCGATGCTCGAGATGTTGCTCGAACTCGATCCCGAAGATCATCTCGAAGCAACGATACGCTTGGCTTACACCTACTTGGCAATGGAGGAGTACGACTCCTACGACGACATCGCCAACGACATCAGCGATAAATATGCCGACAAGGAGATCCTCACGCTGTGGAGCGAATTCCGCCGTACGGGCACGTTGCCTGCGGGCGAGGTGCGCAACTTCGCAAAGCGTTTCCGCCCCTACTTCGACGAGTTCCGCGCCGATGAGCACCCCGTTGACGAATGCTACCTGAACGATATCGCTGGCGAACGCCCCTCGGCAGCCGCCCTCGCACGCGAGATGTGGTTGCAGACCGAGCACCTGTGGGCGCAATTCGGTGGGTTTATCGAGGCACTGCGAAAGGCATAATTTTTCAATTCAAAATTCACAATTCACGATTCACAATTCAAAATTGGGTTTTGGCTTGGAAATTAATAAGTTAGAAAAAAATAAAATTGGCAAAATCTCTGATTTTGCCACATACTCGTGGGCTCGCCCTTTGGGCGACCGCCCCAGCCCACGAGTATGCGTAACAATTGGTCGCAAAGTAAATAATCTTGAATTCTGAATCTCCAAATACCCGCCGTTTCAATAGCTACTCGGCCTACTTTCGCAGGCTGATGGGAGGTCGAGTGCAGAAGCTCTCGATCAATGCCGCGCTGGGGTGTCCCAACCGCGACGGGCGCATCTCGACGGGTGGCTGCACCTTCTGCACAAACGAGGCCTTCACGCCCTCGTATTGCAACCCTACGAAGAGCATCACGCAGCAGATCGAGGAGGGTATCGAATTCCACACACGCCGCTACCGTACGGCCGAAGGTTACTTAGCCTATTTCCAGTCATTCTCAAATACTTACGCGCCCGTCGAGCGACTGCGCGAACTCTACTCGGAGGCGCTGGCGCACCCGCTGGTGAAGGGAATAATCGTTGGTACGCGCCCCGATTGTGTCGATCGTAAAAAACTCGATCTGCTGGCGGAGCTGGCCCGCGATCGCTATGTGGCGGTCGAGTACGGCATCGAGTCGTGCTACGATGCAACCCTCGCGCGAATCAATCGCGGTCACGACTTCGAGTGTGCTCGCCGCGCGGTGGAGATGACCGCCGAACGCGGTCTGCACTGCGGTGCGCACTTCATTCTCGGACTGCCCGAGGAGAGCGACCAAATGCTTATTGACCAGACCGATACAATCAACTCACTACCGCTTACGACCGTCAAATTCCACCAACTGCAACTCTTTCGCGGTACGGCGATGGCCAACGAGTACGACCGCGCGCCCGAGCGTTTCCGCACGTGGTCGATCGAGGAGTACCTCGATCTCTTCGTCGAGATCCTACGCCGCCTGCGCCCCGATCTGGTTGTGGAGCGCTTTGCGGGCGAGGCACCCCCGCGCTACCACCACACCGAGGGGTGGGGATTGATTCGTAACGAGCAGTTGCTGGCGATGCTCGACGCCCGCTTGGAGGCCCTCGATGCGCGTCAGGGCGACCGCTACCAACCCTGCGGATCGAAAAAATTGGACACTAAATTGTAAAAAAAGCACACTCGCGCGGTACATCGAATCGGATTTTTTAATAGTTTTGTATTTTAGAACAGATATAACGTCGAAATAACCATACACAATTATGGCAGCAATTACCTCACAGAAGCTTTTGCGCGGACTCAAAGAGTACGGCATTATGACACTCGGTATGTGGATCTACGCCTTCGCGTGGTCGAGCATTATCCTCCCCGCACGCTGTACGGGTGGTGGTGCCAGCGGTCTGGCAATGATGATCTACTACGCTTCGGGCGGTAATGTCGAGCTGGGTACAATGGTCGGTCTGATCAATGCCGTGCTGATCGTAATCGCCTCATTCATCGTAGGTTGGAAGTTCAGCACCAAGACCATCTTCTCGATCATTATGCTCTCGTTCGCAATGAACGTGCTGCAAACTCACCTCCCCGCCGACATTATGCAGTTGGGTGAGGAGCGCCTACTGTCGTCAATCCTGGGCGGTATTATGTCGGGTATCGGCGTTTCGCTCTGCCTGCTGCAAGGCGGTACGTCGGGCGGTACGGATATCGTTGCGCTGATCGTCAATAAGTATCGCACGATTAGCTACGGTCGAATTCTGTTCATCACCGACTTCATCATCATCGGTTCGTCGCTGTTGGTAACTCGTGATATTCAGATGGTTATCTTCGGTTACGTGGTAGTTGCAGCGTGCGGTTACACGGCCGACGCAGTGCTGGCGGGTGACAAGAAATCGTCGCAGCTGATGATTATGTCGAAACATCACGACGCAATCGCCGACGCAATCGTTAACGAACTGCACCGCGGTTGCACCGTAATGGACGGCACGGGTTGGTTCACCAAGGAGCCGACAAAGGTCGTGATGGTGCTCTGCCGCAAGAACGAAACAAGCACAATCCTGCGCACGATCAAGCGCGTCGATCCCAATGCGTTCATCTCGAATGCGAGCGTTACGGGTGTCTACGGACGTGGCTTCGAGGAGATCAAGCGATAGGCTCGTTGCGCGATTCGCAAATCCATAATGTCATTTCTTCCGACAACAGTCAAAGAGGTCGAGGCCTTAGGATGGGATTACATCGATGTAGTCCTATTCACGGGTGATGCCTATATCGACCATCCGTCGTTTGGTGCGGCGGTCATCGGTCGTCTGCTCGAAGCCGAGGGCTATCGCGTGGCAATCGTGCCCCAGCCCAATTGGCGCGACGACCTGCGCGACTTCCGCAAGTTTGGAGCTCCGCGATTGTTCTTTGCGGTGTCGGGTGGCGCGATGGACTCGATGGTAAACCACTACACCGCCAACAAGCGCCTGCGTAGCAACGACGCCTATACGGCAGGCGGTAAGGCGGGTTTCCGTCCCGATCGCGCGGTCAAAACATATACTCAGATTCTCAAAAAACTATACCCTCACGTGCCCGTTGTGGTAGGTGGTATCGAGGCGTCGCTGCGCCGATTGACCCACTACGACTATTGGGATGAGCGCCTGATGCCCTCGCTGCTCGTGGATAGCGGCGCCGACCTGCTGGTCTATGGTATGGGCGAGAAGGTGATTCAGGAGGTGGCCTCGGCAATGCGTAACGGATTCAATGCCAAGTTGTTGCGCCGACTGCGCCAGGTGGCTTTCGTTGCTGACCGCGAGTATGTCGATCGCCTCGACGAGGAGCAAACCATTCGCCTGCACTCCTATGAGCGTTGTTGCGACGACAAGCAGGCCTTCGCCGAAAACTTCACCCGCATCGAAACCCTCTCGAACCTTTTGGAGCAGACGCAGACGCTGGTCGAGGCGGTGGGCGAAAGCTATGTGGTTGTCAATCCGCCACATACGACCCTCACGCAGAACGAACTCGACCGCAGTTTCGACCTGCCCTACGAACGAGCACCCCACCCGCGCTATCGCGGTAAGGGCGACATTCCTGCGTGGGAGATGATCAAGCACTCGGTCAATATCCATCGCGGTTGCTTTGGTGGTTGCAGCTTCTGCACCATCTCGGCTCATCAGGGTAAGTTCATCAACTCGCGCTCGGAACGCTCGATTCTCGCTGAGGTTGAGCGCATTACGCAAATGCCCGACTTCCGTGGTTACCTCTCCGATGTGGGTGCTCCGTCGGCAAATATGTATCAAATGGGGGGTCGCAACCGCGAGCTCTGTCGCCGTTGTCGCCGCCCGTCGTGCCTCCACCCGCGACGCTGCCCCAACCTCAATAACGACCACCAGCCGCTGCTCGATCTCTATGCCAAGATCCGCGCGGTGAAGGGTATCAAAAAGGCATTTATCGGTAGCGGAATTCGCTACGACCTGTTCGACGGATCGAACTACCTAGCGACGGTCATCAAGCACCATACGTCGGGTCGTTTGAAGGTCGCACCCGAGCATACCGAGGACTCGGTTTTGCAACTGATGCGCAAGCCGCCCTTTGCGATGTTTGAGCAGTTGAATGCCGATTTCCACGCCGTTTGTCGCGCTGAAGGTCTTAATTATCAGCTGATTCCATATTTCATTTCGAGCCACCCCGGTTGCACCGAGGCCGATATGCGTGCGCTTTCGCAGAAGGTGCTCGGACGACTGCACTTCACGCTCGAGCAGGTGCAGGATCTGACTCCAACGCCGATGACGCTCTCGTCGGTAATGTTCTATACGGGCATCGATCCCTATACGGGTGCGCCGCTATATGTGGCTCGTAATCAAGATGATAAGCGACGCCAAAAGTCATATTTCTTCCGCGAAAACCAGCGTCCCTCGCGCCCGCAGAAGGGTGCGCCCCAGCGTGCGTCGCAGCACTCATCGCCACGCCCGTCGAAGGGTACGCCAAAGGGCACGACCACACCTCATCAGGGCCGCCCGAATAGACCGAACCACCCGACAAAAAATCGTAAATAGGTATTAACGGGGGTCAGAACACCTCGCGCAAGATCTCGATCGAACGCACGCGGTGGATCGCGTCGAGGTGGTAACCAAAGTAAATCAACATCGAATTCAGAAACTCGACACGCGAGGTACGGTTCAGACCGATCGTCGCCAGCTCGCCAACCTCGCACTCGACAAAGCGGTTGAAAAGCTCCGCATTTGCCTGATTCATAGCCACTCCGTGCAGTGGCGGCGTCGGCACATAGACGCCCTCGCGGATATCGAACCAACTCCCTTCGCGGTACTCATTGCCCGGAAAGAATCCCAAAAATCGGCTCAGACCGACCATAAACCAGAGATGAAAATTGGCCACACCCTCCTCCAACGCATCGAGCGCCTCGACTGAATGCCACACGAAATCGAACAGCGGCGAGTTGGGTTCCGACTCCTTGATCAGGCGGTAGATCACCTCGGCCATAAACATCGCAATGGTCGATTTGCGCACATCGAACGGCAGCGACTGCAACGGAAAATCGAGCACCGCCTCGCGGAAACGGTGCATCTCGGTGCGGGGCGATTCCAACCCCTCAATCGACAGCGGAAACATCGGCTGCAAGAGCGCCATCTTGTTGCTGCGGCCCTTGCCCGACCCGACGCCCCCGACCATATAGGTCTGGCGGCCGAGCGCATCGGTCAGCAGATAGGCCACGACCGATTTCTCGCCGTAACGCACCGTATGGAGCACGATTCCGCGCGTCTTGTAGCTCTTCATCGAGGGGCGGATGAGAAGTTTATCGCTTGATGCAACGCATTACAGCCCAGCCGTTTCGGAAGCGGGCGCCGTCCATCTCGATACCAAATTCGGCAGCGCGCAGGCGAACATCCTCGACATCGCGCTCCAAGATTCCACTCATATACAACTCGCCGCCCGAGCGCAACGTCGCAGCATAGCGAGGCATATCGGCGATGAGGATATTGCGGTTGATATTTGCCAAAATGAAGTCGTACTGCTTGCCCTCGATAGCCGACGCGTCGCCCAAAATCGGCACAATACGGTCGGCAACGCCATTCTGGGCGATATTCTCGATGCAGTTCTCGTAGGCCCAATCGTCGATATCGACCGCATCGACACGCTCGGCGCCGAACTTCGCGGCCACAATCGCCAGCACACCCGTGCCGCTACCCATATCGAGACCCACTTTGCCCGTATAGTCGCGACCGATCATCTCGCGGCTCATCAGGTAGGTCGTGGCGTGGTGACCCGTGCCGAACGACATCTTGGGCATAATGACAACCTCGAGCATATAGTCAGGCTGAGCGGGGTGGAACGGCGCACGGATCAGGATCTTACCCTCGACATCGACGGGCGTGAAGTTGCTCTCCCACAGCGCGTTCCAATTCTGAGTTTCGATCTCAATGTAACGCGCACCCTCGATGCCGTACTCAGCCAGCAGCGCATCGACCTGCGCCATACAATCGACCAGACGCTCGCGCTGGATGTATGCTTTGAGCGATGAGCCCTCGTTCTCGAAGCTCTCGAAGGGCCACTCGGCAAGCTCAGCAACCAGGATTTCCGACTGCTCGACCGAGGTGCAAGGGATATTGAGTTCTACGTAGTCCATAATATTTGATAAATTTTTTGTATCTTCGCAGTTGTCAGAGCCGTTTTTGGCATTCCGACCCTCAAAGTTACGAGTTTTATGGCAGATTACAGCAAGAGTTGGCAGGAAATTTTGCGTCGCTACCGCGTCTATGTCGCCGTCGAGAAGCGTCTGGCCGAAAATACGGTCGAGGCTTATATGCGCGACGTGGAGCGCCTGGCCACATTCTGCTCGGCTCTCGACCACCCGATCGGACCTACGCGCGTGACGGCGCAGATCGTCGAGAACTTTATGGCGCACCTATTCGACCGCGGGCTCGAACCCCGCTCGCAGGCGCGTGTGCTCAGTTCGTTGCGCGGTCTGTTCGGATATATGATGCTCACCGACCAGATCGAGGAGTCGCCCATCGACCAGATCGAGTCGCCCAAAATCGGACGCCATCTGCCCGACGTACTGACCGTTGGCGAGGTCGATGCGGTGATCGAGTCGATCGACCCCACGACGATGCTCGGCGTGCGCAACCGCGCCATTATCGAGATGTTGTACAGTTGCGGACTCCGCGTGTCGGAGCTGGTTGAACTGCGTTTCGAGGATATCGACACCGAAGAGAAATTGGTGCGCGTGGTGGGCAAGGGCGACAAGCAACGCTTTGTGCCACTGGGAGATATGGCGCTACAACGCTTGGAGGCATATATGAGCTATCGCGCCGAAATGGAGGCCACGGACCGCAAGAGCGCAAGCGTGGTTTTCCTCAATCGCCGCGGACAGAAGCTGACCCGCGTGATGATTTTCACGATGATTCGCAAGGCGGTGGCGGCTGCCGGAATCGACAAGGCGGTCAGCCCCCACTCGTTCCGCCACAGCTTCGCAACGCACCTGCTTGTCGGTGGTGCCGACATTCGTCAGGTGCAGGTGTTGCTCGGTCATAGCGACATCACGACGACCGAAATCTATACCCACCTCGACTACGACCACCTGCGCCGCACGATCGAGGAACATCTCGAAATCTAAATCGACAGACAATGAGCACGACACCCGCACGAACACCGATGTTGGTGCTACTTGTCGCATTCGCGGCGGGAGTAGCGATCGGAGTGTGGACGCAGGTGCCGTTGTGGTGCGCAATCACCTGTATCATAATATTTTATCTTCTTTCGCTGCGACTCAGGCAGGCGGCAAGAGTGGCTCTGCTTGCGGCATTTGTGGCGGCGGGTGTGGCGGCGGCCGAGAGCGAATATCGACACGCGGCACCGCCTATTGGTGAGCGTATAGCGATGTTGCTAACCATCGATGACAACCCGACCGACCACGGCACGTGGCGACAATATTCGGCAAAGGTGAATTGGTACCGCGCCGAGGGCAAGGGGGTGTGGCAGCACGCCGACCGCAGGGTGCTGATCTCGACCGGTAGCGCCGTACAACTCGCAGCAGGTGAGCGCTTTGCACTCGTCACGAAGCTCCGTCCGCTGGCCGATAGTACCAATAGTTACGTGCGGCTGATGCAGGCGCGCGGGTATGTCGGGCGAGCGAGCATCTACACCCCGAAGTCGCTGATTCGCGTAGGTGAGCAGGGGTCGCTGAGGCGGCTCGCGGGGCGGTTGCAACGCTGGGCTGTGGCGCGGTTGGAGGCGAGTGCGCTCAAAGGCGACAGGCTTGCGTTGTGTGCCGCGATTGCGACAGGTCGAAAAACCGAAATGAGCGCGCAACAGCGTGAAAATTATACTCTTAGCGGCTCGGCGCACCTGCTGGCAGTGTCGGGTCTGCACGTGGCGATTGTCTTCGTCGTGGCGAACCTTCTGCTCCGCTGGCTGACCCTCTTCGCGCGCGGGTCGCAACTGCTCAATGTGGCCGTTGTGGCGGTCGTGTGGGGCTACGTAGCGATGACGGGGTTGGCTGTCAGTGCAGTGCGTGCAGCATTGATGTTCAGCGCGTTACAATTTGCAATGGCGAACGGATCGAGCTACCGCTCGGGCAATATTTTGGCGACGGTGGCGATGGTGATGCTGGCTGTGCGCCCGTCGCTCATTCTCGACGTCAGTTTCCAACTCTCGGTGATCGCCGTCGCCGCCATAATCTATTGGTCTGTACCACTTTGCGCGAATCTGCGCACCCGAAATCCGATACTCAACCTGCTCACCTCGACCGTCGTGATCGGCGCCGTCTGCACGCTCACCACCGCACCGCTTGTGGCACATTGGTTCGGGCGCGTGGCAATGGTGGGTGTGGTGCTCAATCCGCTGGTTGTGTTGTTGGGGTATCTACTTGTAACTCTTGCTGTTGCAACCATATTTGTACCCACATCGTGGACGTGGGTGGCGCAGGCGGCAGGGGCCATTGCCGAGGCCGAAAACCGATGTGTCGCCGTAGCGGCGCAGCTCGATTGGAGCCACTTCACACTGCGTATCGAGTGGTGGGCGGTGGCGATAATTTATATCGTTGCGATCGCAATTACCGAGATCGGGCGGCGCAACCCCCGAAAAAAATCGCTATCTTTGCCCTACGTATGACATTCGACGAACTCGACATATTACTGCGCGACGATGTGCAGGCGGCCATCGAAGCCAATATCGAACGTGATCCGCTGAGGGTGGCGCTCGATCGGTCGGTTGTGGCACCGTCAGCCGTAGCGTCGGCAGTGAAATATCTGCAACGCGCACGACGCAAATTGCCCTCGTACTACGCGGCGCGATGTGTGTTGCCGCAGCGCGCTTTCGAGCAGTCGTCGAGCGAGGAGACAGCCGCTCACAAACGTGGTGAAGGTACTCATTGTCTGGATCTTACGTGCGGATTGGGAGTCGATGCCTACTACCTCTCGAAGCGTTTCGAGCGCGTCACAACCGTCGAGCGCGATGAGGTACTGGCGGCCATTGCGCGCGAGAATTTCCGTCGTCTCGGAGCCTCGAACATCGAGGTCATCTGCGGCTCGGCCGAGGATGTCGTGGCGGCAGCCAAGGAGGGGCAGTTCGACCAGATTTATGCCGATCCCGACCGACGTTCAGCTGACGGACGACGACAGGTGCTGTTGGAGTGCTGCTCGCCCGATGTTGCGGCGTTAATGCCTAAATTACAACAACTTGCACCGCGCGTGGTGATCAAAAACTCGCCACTGTTCGATGTTGCCGAGGCCGAACGAATGTTTGGCGAGAGGTGTCGTGTCGAGGTGGTTTCGCTTGCGGGCGAATGTAAGGAGGTAATCGCCGAATGGGATCGAACTTACAACCAGAACACGCTGACTGCAACCGCAATAGGCATTGGCGAATTCAGCTGCCCGAGCGATGCGCGCGTGGCACCGACGATGGCTGCCGATCCCCGTTCGGCACGCTATCTGCTCTCGCCCGATGTAGCTCTGCGCAAGGCGCGCCTGACTGCGACCTACTTCGCGCAGGTGGCACCCGACGCTCGGGCCTGCACAGCCGACGGTTTCTACCTCGCCGAGCAACTGCCCGCGGAGGCGACGATGGCGCGAGTATATGAGATCGTGGCGGTGCAACCCTTTGCGCCTAAGCAACTTAAACGCGAGCTGGCACGCCGCTCGATACGTCGCATTACGGCCCTCAAACGCGACCTCGCACTCTCGTCGTCGGAGATCTGCCGACGTCTGGGTGTAAGCGAGGGTGGCGAGGTGCTGATGGCCTTCACCGAGTGCGGTGGCGAAGTGTGGGCAATGGAATTGAAAGAACTCTCAAAGTGATGATAAATAGATTGATACGTTTTTTGACGGAGGATTTCTTCCGTCTGCGTGAGGAGGAGATTGAGAATCGCTTTCTGCGTTGGACTTTGCGCCAATACAAACTGCTCTACTACACCGCTCGTGGCGTGGTCGAGCACGACACACTGACCCGTTCAGCGTCACTGACCTTCTATACGCTGATGGCGATCGTGCCGATGGCGGCGATCATTTTCGCGGTGATGAAGGGCTTCGGAATGGCCGGGCACCTGACCAATGAACTCCACAACGCCCTGCCTCAATTCCCCGAATTCATCAACTACATCGTCGGTTTCGCCAACAACGCTCTGGCCCGCACACGCGGCGGACTGCTCGCCACGCTCAGTGTGATGATGCTGTTTTGGGCTGTGATGAGAGTCTTCGCGTCAATCGAGGCCGCCTTCAACAACATCTGGGAGGTCAAACGCTCGCGCGGTTTTGCTCGCCAATTTAGCGACTATATTGCTGTGGTTGTGATCGTTCCCGTGCTGTGGCTGGCTTCAAGCACCGTCGTGCACCACCTCGACCAATGGCTCGATATACGCAACACTGTCTTCTACCACATCTGGACCAACAGCGTGTCGGTGGTGCTCATCTGGATAATGTTCACGTTCATCTACATCGTGCTGCCGAACACCAAAGTGCGTTTCAAAAGCGCCCTGACCGCCTCGCTGGTCTGCGGCACGGCGTTCCTGCTCTTCCAGTGGGGATACATCTATCTGCAGTCGTCGATGAGCGCCTACAACGCCATCTACGGTAGTTTCGCCGCGCTGCCGCTGTTCCTCATCTGGCTGCAAATCAGTTGGCAGATCGTGCTCTTCGGTGGCGAGCTAGCCTTCGCTTACCAGAACATCGCGAAGTTCGAGCAGGAGCGCGAATCGCTCCACATCAGCCACGACAATCGCCGTAAGGTGATGTTAGCCACGATGTTAGTCATCACGCGCTCGTTCACCAGCAAGCAGGGACCGATGTCGTCCGAGCAGATCAGCCAGCAATTGAACCTGCCCCTGCGAATCGTGCGCGACGTGATTTTCGAGTTGGAGCAGGCGGGTCTGATCCACCAGGTCAAGTGGGACGAAAACGACAAGGTAGCCTACTACGCTCCCGCGCGCGACGTGCACAACATCACTCTCTACGACGTGATCACGACCGTCGAGCAACACGGCGAGGAGAGCGTCGATATCCTCGACAGCAAGGAGGTGCGAGCCGTCAGTGCGCAGCTCGACGCCATTATCAACGAGGCGATGCAGTCGCCCAACAATCTGTCATTCACCAAGATAAACTAAAACGACTCAAATAGATATTATGGGAAATTTCAAGGAAGATATTGCGCGCGTCAAGGCATTCGTATTCGATGTCGATGGCGTGTTCACCGATGGCGGCATTATGCCCCTGCCCGATGGTGATTTCATTCGCAAATATAACGCAAAAGATGGCTACGCGCTGGTCTATGCCCGCCGAATGGGCTACAAGGTTTGTATCATCACGGGCGGTCGTGGCGAGCTGTTGCGCCGCCGCTTCAACTACTACCAAGTGACCCGATTTATCGACGGCTGCACCAACAAAATCGTTGAGCTAAATCGCTTTATGGCTGACGAGGAGCTGGATCCGTCGGAGGTAGTTTTTATGGGCGACGATATTCCCGACTTGGAGTGTATGCGCGCTGTGGGTATCCCCGTGGCTCCCGCTGACGCCTGCTCGGAGATCATCGAGGCAGCTCGCTACGTGTCGGAATTTGCAGGTGGCCGCGGCTGCGTGCGCGACATCATCGAGCAGACCCTTCGCTCGCAAGACAAGTGGGCAAAGAACTGCGAGGGCGTTGCTGGCGACGTAACCTCAGCATAAATTGGGATTAAAAGAATTGAAAAAACAACCGCACCCCAGCGTGGAGTGCGGTTGTTTTATTTTTGAAAGGGCTTCGTTATTCCATAAATCCGATCGACACGTAGGTCAGGATATCGGGCAGGGCGGTCTGCCAATAGATCCACGAGTGACCGCCGTCGCGCACACGGAACTCAACGGGGATCTTATGCGAACGCAACGCGCGCACGAAATCGATATTGCCATCGAACAGATAGTCGTCATCGCCGCAATCAACGCGCAGACGCACCTGACGCAGAGCCGCAATCTGCTCATCGCTAAGCGACTGAGCAATCTTCACACCTGCCAACGAATCGAGCGTAGTGATATATTCGTCTGTATATGAGCGATTTTTGTTGTAGGGGGTGCCGCTCATTCGGGCGCTGATCGGGCACGCCGACGAGAAGAGCTCGGGGTGGCGCATCGTGTAGAACATCGTGCCATAGCCGCCCATCGACAGACCCGCGATGGCGCGTGTGCGCTTGTCGGCCTTGATGCGATAGGTGCTCTCAATGTAGGGGATAAACTCCTCGATAAAGTGGCGCTCGTAGGGCCAATTGGTCTGATCGAAGTAACCGAAATTCAGACCATTATGATCCTTACCCTCGCCCGAGGCGTCGGGCATTACGATCACCATCGGCACCGAGCGACCCTCCTTGATCACGCCGTCGATGATGCGTTTTGCGTTACCCGAAGTGGGCCACGAGGTGTGGGTACCGTTAGCGCCGTGCAGCAGGTAGAGAACCGGATACGAGCGATCCGATTTGTCGTAACCGTCGGGCAGATAGATCGAATATTCCTTCTCGGTGCCGAGCAATTTGCTCTCCATTTTGCACTCGATGAGGCGGCTCTGTGCCGACACTCCGACCGCCACAACGAGGGCGATCGCCAATAACATTAAACGTTTCATATTCATTCGTTTGCAAATTTATTCAGTATCTCGATCTCCTCGGCCCAACGGCTCTCGTCGGGAGTTTCGAGGATCAGCGGCAGGTCGTCGAAACGGCTGTCGCGGGCGATGAATCGGAAGCAGTCCCAACCGATCTGACCCTCACCCAGCGGGGTGTGGCGGTCGATGCGGCTGCCTAAGGGACGCAGAGCGTCATTGAGGTGCACACCGCGCAGATATTGGAATCCCACCTCGCGGTCAAACTCCTCGAATGTGCGCTCGCAAGCCAGCTCCGACGAGAGGTCGTAACCCGCTGCAAATGAGTGACAAGTATCGAGGCAGATACCCACACGCGACTTATCCTCAACGCCATCGATAATGCGTTTCAACTGCCAGAAGGCGAAGCCCACGTTCGAGCCCTGACCCGCCGTATTTTCGATTACGGCCGTAACTCCCTTCGTAGCACGCAGGGCGATATTGATCGACTCGGCCACACGGTCGAGGCACTCCTCGGTCGAGATCTTTTTGAGGTGCGATCCGGGGTGGAAATTGAGGCGGTCAAGACCGAGCTGCTCGCAACGCTGCATCTCGTCGAGAAAAGCCTCGCGCGAACGCTCCAAGCCCTCCTCCTCGGGGTGTCCGAGATTGATCAGGTAGCTATCGTGCGGCAGGACGTGGCGGGGGTCGATTCCCGCGGCGGCAAGCTCACGACCAAACGCCTCGATCGACGCTGCCGAGAGGGGTGCCGAACGCCATTGGCGTTGGTTTTTGGTGAATAGCGCAAAGGCTGTTGCACCTATGGCTGAGGCGTTTCGGGGGGCATTCTCGACACCACCCGACGCGCTTACGTGTGCTCCAAAAAACTTCATTCGTATACTTTTTTAAGTTTTTGCGACAACAAAGCTACGATTATTTTGCAAATCTGCGCCAACTGTCGCGCCAAAAGTTACTCCCCGCGCTGACGGTTCAGCACCTTAAAGACGCAACGACGCAGGTCGCCCTCGGCATTGTCACCCTCGTACGACCAATACATTCCGCCCTTCAAACCCTGCTCAAGGATATACTCGGCTTTGAGCGCCAGCGAGCTCTCGTTCTCGTAACCGAAAACCAACTCGCCATTCTCATCGACGATGTAGGGCACCTGACCGTTGGGATCCCAGCAGAAGGTGTAGTTACCCTCGACCAAATGAGCCTGCGTCAGGTCGCGCTGGCGGGGGAAACCCTTCTTGCCACGACCGTAGAATGCCAGACCAAGCACCATCTTTTCGGGGGGCACGCCCGCCGCCAAATGCAGCTTCACGGCGTCATCGACGCAGATCTTCTCCATATGCTCGGTCGGATAGAGGGGCGAGTTATGGTAGGGCGCCCAACCCAGGTCGTAGGCCATCACGTTGGTGTGGTCGATATACTGATCAACAGCTCGGAAATCAACATATTGTGCCGTCGCTGCGGTAGCCTGAGTGAGGAGTTTATCCTCGCCAATCGCCGCGCGGATATCGCGCATCATCAGCGTGTAGTTCTCGGTGTCGTTCTCCGAGAAGGAGATCTTCGCCACGCCCGTAGTCGGATACTCCCAATCGATGTCGATACCGTCCAGCCCGAACTCACGTACCTTCGCCGCGCAATCCTGCGCAAAGCTCCAACGGAGCGCCGAATCGGCCGCCATCTCGCTGAAATTGCCACTGCCCCAACCGCCAATCGAGAGCAGCACCTTCAAGTGGGGATAGCTCTTTTTGAGTGCAACGATGCTCTTCAAACGCTTGGGGTTGTCAACTCTCACGCGGTCGAATGTCGAATCGACGTGTCCGAATGCATAGTTGATATGCGTCAGGTATTGGGGATCGACCTCACGATCGGACCACGAGGTAACATATGCCACAAGGATTTTTTTGGCGGTAATCACCTCCGTAGCTTTGTGCTTTTCGGCACACGAAACAGCCACCAGAGAGATGAACAAAAGGAGGAAAATCTTTCTCATAGTGCTAAAATTTGAATTAACCTACAAATAATAATACGTTGTGCTCCGTAAAATTACGTAAAATTTCGGAAATCCCAATAAAAGTTTCGAAACTTATCGCTTTCGGAGGTCAATTTCTCGATAGTTTTCGTTATCTTTGTACGAATGTTTACTTATCGGAAACGTTATTAATAATATGAACAAAAAGATACTCTACTCGATTTTTGCCCTCGTGGCTTTGGCAGCAACCGAGCGAGCCTCGGCACAGTTCACTATCGACAACGTCAAGACCCGACCCACCTCGAACCAGATGGTCAGTCGCAAAGATACCGTAACCCGCTCGGAGGTGAGCACCGAATACTTCAATCAGGCTCGCTACCGCGCCGAGCGTGCAGCAATCCGCAAGGAGCGAAATAAGTTCGAATTCACAGCCTCGATTCAGGGTACGATGACTGCGTACAATGATGCGTGGATCGACAATTCGGGCGGTGATAATGCTGTAGCGGCTCTGGCAAAGCTTTTGCTCAAACACAACTACAAGAAGGGCAAATTCGTAGTCGATAACAAGATCGACGCCAAGTTCGGTTACAACCGAATGAAGGTCGAAACAACACTCGACGACGGCACGGTCAACAACAAGGGCGTATGGTTCAAGAATCAGGACGAGTTCCTGCTCGAAACCAAGCCCGCGATCAAGTTCTCGCAGAATTGGGATTTCAGCTCGATTATCAAGTTCCGTAGCCAATTTGCGTCGGGTTACAAGTCGCGTACCGAGCAGGAGCTCACCCACCGCAAGAGCGAGATGTTTGCACCGGCCTACTTCGATGTGTCGCTCGGTTTGACCTACTCGTGCCCCAAGAAGGGCTTCCCGATCAAGATCAACCTCGCGCCTTTGGCAATGAACGCAACCTTCGTCAATAGCGAGCTGGTGCGCCAGAATGGCTATCTGTATGGTCTGCTCAGTGCCGACAAGACCTCAAAATGGGAGGGTGGTTCGTCAGTGCAGATCGACTTCGACCGCAAGTGGGGCAAGCGCGAGTGGTTCCGCTACCGCACTACGCTCTACACCTTCTCGGGTTGGATGACCAACATCGGCCTCGACAACAAGGTGCGCGACTATGGCGACTACCTGGCGGCTATCCAGCAGTGGGAGGCTGCGGGCAAGGTTGCAGCCGACAAACCCGTACTGCCGATCCACCCGACGGTGCGCTGGGAGAATACCATTTCGCTCAAGGCGTCGAAGTATTTCACCACCGACATCTCGTTCCAGCTCTACTACAACCGCGCACAGCATCTGAAAGTTCAGACTCAGACGTTGCTGAGTGTCGGTTTGAGCTACACGTTCAAGAATAAGTAAACGAAAACGATGTACAAAAACGCTCATAATAAGGTCATCTTTCCGCTGCTGCTGGCCATAGCCGTAGTCGTGGGTCTGATCGTCGGACAGTCGATGGGTCGCAGTACGGCCGAGTCGCAGTTCCGACGCGTGATCTCGCACCTGCGACCACCCTACGACAAGCTCAACCGCACGATGTCGCTGATCCAGAACGAGTATATCGACTCGCTCGATATGGATTCGATCACCGAGCAGATCCTGCCTCTGTTGGTGCAGCAGCTTGACCCCCACTCGATGTATATCCCCGCGAAGGATATGCAGGCCATAAACGAACCGCTCGAAAGCGAGTTCGACGGTATCGGCGTGGTGTTCAATATGGCTACCGACACGGTCATCGTGCTCAATGTGGTGCCGTCGGGACCCAGCCAAAAGGCGGGTGTGCAGAATGGCGACCGAATCCTACGCATCGACAATCGCGCCGTAGCGGGTCAGCGCGTGCCGCAGGACAGCATCGTGAAGATGTTGCGCGGACCGCGTGGTAGCGAGGTGCGACTGACGCTCGAACGACTGACGATCAAAGATACTATCAATGTGACGGTTACGCGCGATGCTATTCCGTTGAAGAGCGTCGATGCGGCATTTATGCTGACCGACGACATCGGTTTCATCCGTCTGTCGGCCTTCGCCAAAAATTCGTATGCCGAGGTGCTGCGTGCGATCATCTTCCTGCGTGCCGAGGGTATGGACAAGCTGGTCTTCGACCTGCGTGGCAACTCGGGAGGTTTTCTGGATCAGGCGATTCTGATTGCCAACGAACTGCTGCCCGAGAAACGAATGATCGTCTATACCGAGGATCGTCACGGCAAGCGCCAGAAGCAATACTCGGACGGCTCGGGTGCTGCAACCGACATCGCGCTGGCAGTGCTGATCGACGAGGAGAGTGCTTCGTCGAGTGAGATTCTGGCGGGAGCGTTGCAGGACAACGATCGTGGTGTGATCGTGGGTCGCCGCTCGTTCGGCAAGGGATTGGTGCAGCAGCAGATTCCGTTCGAGGACGGATCGGCACTGCGACTGACCACAGCACGCTACTTCACCCCGACGGGTCGCTCGATCCAAAAGCCCTACACTACGGGCAACGTGGTGGGTTACGACCGCGAGATCTACGAGCGTTATGCGCACAACGAGATGTTCTCGGCTGACTCGATCCACTTCGACGAGAGCCTGCGTTTCATAACCCCAGCGGGTCGCACGGTCTATGGCGGTGGCGGCATTATGCCCGACCGCTTTATCCCGATGGATACCACCGACATCACACGCTACTACGTTGAGGTTGTGGGCCGTAACATTCTCTATCGCTATGCGCTCGAATATGGCGACCGCCACCGCAAGGCACTGAACGAGGTGCAGACGGTCGAGCAGTTGCGCACGTTGCTCGATGCCGACAAGGGTCTGCTGAACGACTTCGTGGGCTACGCCTCGCGTCACGGTGTGCGCCCCGCGTGGAGCGATATCCGCCGCTCGCGCGAGCTGCTCGAGGCGCAGATCCGAGCCTTCATCGGTCGCAACACCGCACTCGAAGATGCAGGTTACTACTCCGAGATTCACGTTGTCGACACGGTTGTGGCGGCGGCTATCGAGGAGCTTAACAATATTGATTACGCACTTAACCCCAATAAAGCAGAAGATGGGAACTAAGATATTTGGCATTATGGCTTCGGCCGCCATCGTTGCGGTCATCGCCCTCGCGGTGATCAACTTTGGCAACTATCGCTCGTTGCTGCCCGAACGCCCGACTGTGGTCGAGGTCGAAGAGCAGGAGGCTGAAGTGGTTGAGCCGACAGTGGAGATCGACACTATGGTAGTAGACCAACCCGACAGCCTCGCGCTCGCCACAATGGCCGACACACTCCGAATCGAACAATAAAACAAGAAACAAAATAAAACTAACTGACCTATGTTAGAGGCAAAATACAAATCATTCTATGATGAACTTAGACGTGGCGGCATCGACCGCAAACGTCTGATCACCGATCCGTTGCGTCTGTTCGCGCTGGGTACCGACGCAAGTTTCTATCGTCTTATCCCGCAGTTGATCGTGCGCGCAACCTCGACCGAGGAGATCCAGAAGATCATCGCTGCGGCAACCCGTTACGATGTCCCTGTTACTTTCCGTGCGGCGGGTACGGCTCTGTCGGGTCAGTCGGCTACCGACTCGGTGCTGGTGCTGACGGGCAAAGATTGGGAGGGCATCAAGATCGACGAGACGGGCGAGCACATCGAAGTGCAACCCGGCATCATCGGTGCGCGTGTCAATAAGTTGCTCGCACCCTTTGGCCGTAAGCTGGGTCCCGATCCCGCATCGGTACGCTCGGCAATGATCGGCGGTATCGTGGCTAACAATGCCAGCGGTATGAACGGTACGGACGAGAACAGCTACAAGACTATCGACTCGGTGCGTATCGTGCTGGCCGACGGTACGGTGCTCGATACGGGCAACCCCGCCAGCCGCGACGAGTTCCGCCGCACACATCCCGAGTTCCTCGCACGTTTGGAGGAGATTCGTCGCCGTGTGGCTGATAACGAGGCACTTACGGCTCGCGTACACAAGAAATACAGTATCAAAAATACGACAGGTCTGGGCTTGAACTCGCTGGTAGATTACACCGATCCGTTCGATGTGATCACCCACTTGATGGTAGGCTCGGAGGGTACATTGGCGTTCATCGATTTGGTGCGCCTCTCGACCCTCGAAGCTATGCCCTGCAAGGCCAGCGCAATGCTCTACTTCAACGATATGCGTACGGCGTGCGAGGCTGTTCAGCAGTTGAAGGGCTCGCCCGTAGGTAGTGTCGAGTTGCTGGACCGTCTGGCAATCCGCTCGATCGAGCATATGGAGGGTATTCCCGCCTTTATCCACACCCTGCCCGAGGACGGCACGGCGTTGCTGATCGAAACAACCGCCAAGACCAAGGAGGAGCTCGACGCCAAGATCGAGGCTATCGTTGCGCTGATCCACCCCGAGCAGCTGGCGGCGCCGATCGAATTTACGGACAAACCCGAGGAGTACTCGAAATATTGGAAGATGCGTTCGGGTGTATTCCCATCGGTGGGTGCGATGCGCCAGCCGGGTACGTCGTGCCTGATCGAGGACGTGGTGTTCCCGATGGAGGTGCTTCCCGACGCTACGATCGACCTGCAACACAAGATCGCCGAATATGGTTACGAGGACGGTGTGATCTATGGTCACGCCATCGAGGGTAACTACCACTTCATCATCAACGAGGACTTCTCGAACCCCTCGCGCGTGAACCACTTCGACTGCTTCCTGCACGACATCGCGCGTCTGGTTGTCGAGAAGTATGACGGTTCGCTCAAAGGCGAGCACGGTACGGGTCGCAACATCGCTCCCTACGTGGCTTACGAGTGGGGCGAGGAGCTGTGGCAGGTAATGAAGGATCTGAAGGATCTGTTCGACCCCAACCACGTGCTGAATCGCGGCGTGATCTTCAACGACGATCCCAAGTGTAATATGAAGCACTTGAAGTCGATGTCGCTGACCAACAAGAACGTAGATCGCTGTATCGAGTGCGGTTTCTGCGAGGTGAACTGCCTCACTTGCGGCTTCACGCTCTCGGCTCGTCAGCGTATCGCCTCGCAGCGCGAGATCGCTCGCCTGCGCACTTCGGGTGAAAACCCCGAACTGCTCAAAGCATACCTCAAAGAGTATAAATATTATGGCGACCAGACCTGCGCTGGCGACGGTCTTTGCTCGACTTCGTGCCCCGTACAGATCAACACGGGCCACCTGACCCACGACCTGCGCGAGGCCGCTGCAACACCCACCGCAAACAAAGTAGCGCAGTGGACCGCCGACAACTTCTCGACGCTGACTTCGGCCGTACGTGTAGGTTTGAAGGGCGTCAATGGTCTGCGCGTAGTCTTTGGTAGCCAGCTCTTTGGAGCTATGGCTCGTGGCGTGCGCACGCTGAGTGGCGGTGCTATTCCGTTGTGGACACGCGCTATGCCGCGCGGCTCGAACGGCCCCAAGCAGGGCGAAGTGAATGAGGCCAACCCCCGCAAGGTGGTCTACTTCCCGAGTTGTATCAACCAGGTGATGGGTACCTCGGCAATGGACGCAACCAAGGAGCCGCTGCACCGCGTGATGGAGCGTGTGATGCGTCGTGCAGGCTTCGAGGTAATCTACCCCGAGCGTATGGAGCACCTCTGCTGCGGTACGATCTGGGAGAGCAAGGGCTTCCCGAAGCAAGCTGACGAGAAGTCGGCCGAGTTGGAGGCGGCACTGCGCAAGGCGTCGAACAATGGCGAGTACCCGATCGTTTGCGACCAGAGCCCCTGCCTCTATCGAATGAAGAACGTGATGAAGAGCTTGAAACTCTACGAGCCTGCCGAGTTCATCTTGGAGCACTGCGCCGAGCACCTGACCTTCAAGCCCGTCAACGAGCAGATTGCACTCCACTACACCTGCTCGATGCGTAAGATGGGTAAGACCGACTGCCTGCTGCGTTTGGCACAGATGTGTACTTCGGGCGCAATGGTTCCCGAGGAGGTTGGTTGTTGCGGATTCGCGGGCGATCGCGGATTCACCTTCCCCGAGGTCAATGCCTACGCGCTGCGTAAGTTGCGCCCGCAGGTTGAGGCAAAGGGCATCAAGGCGGGTTATTCGAACTCGCGCACCTGCGAGATCGGTCTTTCGACCAACTCGGGTATTCCCTACTCGTCGATTGTCTATCTGGTTGACCGCTGCACCGAGTAAGCGTTCGACAGTCAATAACGAAAACAGCCGCACCCCGACAACGGGAGTGCGGCTGTTTTGTATGCCTTGTTCAGAGGTTTAGTCCCTCATTCGGATCCACTGCCAGAGCTCCTTGTACGAGGGTTTGCGGCCGTGCATAAAGATACCGATACGGTAGATCTTCGCCGCAGCCCACACCATAAATACGAAGCTCGCCGCCAAAATCGCCAGCGACAGCGCCAGCTCCCACATCGGAACATCGAACGGCAGTCGCGCCATCATCACAATGGGCGAGGTGAACGGAATCATACTGCACCACATCGAAAGCTGTGCGTGAGGCTCCTTCATTGCGAACATCATCACGAGGAAACCGATGATGATCGGCATCGTGATCGGGGTCTGGAACTGCTGTGCGTCCTGCACGTTATCGACCGCGCTACCCACCGCCGCGAACATCGCCGCATAGAGCAGATAGCCGCCCAGGAAGTAGAGCAGGAAGCTACCGAAGAAGCGCACGAGGAAACCGATGTCGGTTGCATTTGCGAGCATTGCCGCCAGCTCGATATCGACGCCTGCGCCCTCCATTGCGGCCATATCAGCCGTTCCGGCCGAAATTGCAGCCGCACTCTCAACCATCTCGGTCGGCATCAGGAACTGCATCACCACCGAACCACCAACGATGATAATCACGATCCAGATGACAAATTGCAGCACCGCCACCGAGGCGATACCCAGAATCTTACCCATCATCAACTGATAGGGACGCACCGTAGCCACCATCACTTCGAGCACCTTGCTGCTCTTCTCCTCGATGACGCCCTGCATCACCTGCGAGCCGTAGATTATCACGAAGATATACATCATAAAACCAAAGATATAGGCCAATCCGAACGCCAGCACGCTCGAACTCTCCTTATCCTCCTCATTCTCCTCGCCCAGCTTGTAGCTGCGCAGCGTCACATCGGCCTCAACCTCCTCCATAATCTGAGGCAGGTTCTCGATGTCGTAAGCCTTCAGACGGTGCTGCTCGATCACCTCCTCGATGTCGCGGGCAATGGCGCTCTCGACCTCCATCGTCGAGGTCGAATAGGAGTAGAGCGATACGTTCGAGGGGTTGTCGACGATGTCCTCGCCAATCACAAGAAAACCATACATCTGCTCATCACTCTCGGCGCGCAACTCCTCGGGAGTGCGGTCGGTAGGCTCGTAGACGATCACTTCGGTCGAAGCGAGCGACGGAGCGATCACGCCACTGCGATCGACAACAGCGATACGCTTGGCCTCACCGACGTTGGTTGCCATAATGAACGATGTGCCGACCATAATACCCACCATCAGCAGCGGGGTGAGAATGGTCGAAATGATGAAGCTCTTCTTCATCACGCGCTCGCGGAATTCGCGGCCTATAATAATACCAATTGCCGACATAACTACTTCTCCTCTACGGTTTTAAGCTGACCTGCTACGGCCTTGATGAATATATCGTTCATACTCGGAATGATCTCGCGAAACGAGCGCAACTCGACGCTGTCGTTGATCACCGAGATCACACTACGCACATCGGCGTCGCGCTCGACGTGGATCTTCACCTGATTGTAGATACCCTCGGCTGCAGTGCCGTCGTCGAGCAACGTGCAGTGGCCATTGAGAGCCGAGATCAGCTGCTCGCGCTCGCCGCGGAAATCGACCTCGAAGATGTTGTTGCCGTGGCGGTGGCGCACCTCGTCGAGGCGGCCGCTGAGAATGTTCTCCGACTTGTTGATCAGCGTGATGTGGTCGCAAATCTCCTCGACACTCGACATATTGTGGGTCGAGAAGATGATGGTCGAGCCCTCGTCGCGCAGACGCAGGATCTCCTGCTTCATCAGGTTGGCGTTGATCGGATCGAAACCCGAGAAGGGCTCATCGAAGATCAGCAGGTCGGGCTTATGGAGCACCGTCACGATGAACTGCACCTTCTGCGCCATACCCTTGCTCAGATCCTCAACCTTCTTGTTCCACCAATCCTGAATACCGAAACGCACGAACCACTCTTTGAGTCGCATCGTAGCCTCGCGATGCGACAGACCGCGCAGTCGCGCGAAGTAGATCGCCTGGTCGCTGACCTTCATTTTCTTATATAGACCGCGCTCCTCGGGCATATAACCGATTCGGTAGACATCCTGCTGAGTCATCGGCTTGCCGTTGAGCAGCACAGTGCCCTCGTCAGCCATAATGATACGGTTGATGATTCGGATCAGGGTGGTCTTACCCGCGCCATTGGGGCCGAGCAGACCGTAGACACTTCCTCGGGGGATCGAGAGCGAAACGTCGTTCAGGGCGGTATGTTCGGCATAACGCTTGGTGACGTGTTCAATGCGAAGTAAATCCATAAAATTTAGATGTATATATAACGTTATTGGGGCAAAGTTATAACTTTTTCTTTGACAAACAATAGAAATATATCGAAAAACGATATATTAGAGTAATTTTTTTCGTATTTTGTGGTGCCAAAACTTATGATAGGAGTTCATTCCTCAAAAATATCGCTATCTTTGTATTTAGATTAGGATACTATTTTTCGATTATGATGAAACGTTGCGTTTTAGTTACGGGCGGAGCTGGTTACATCGGCTCTCATACGGCCGTCGAGCTCGTCGAGGCGGGCTACGACGTGGTGCTGGTGGATAATTTATCAAATTCGGATGAACAGACTATCGAGGGTGTGCGCCGCATTACGGGCATCGAAATTCCATTTGAGCAGGTCGATTGCTGCGACCGCGAGGCTCTCGAAGAGGTGTTCAAAAAGTATCATTTCGACGCTGTGATCCACTTCGCCGCATCGAAAGCGGTCTATGAGTCGATCGAAAAACCGCTGATGTACTATCGCAACAACCTCGGCTCGCTGATGACCCTACTCGACCTGATGCGCAAGTATGAGTGCGCCAATATCGTCTTCTCGTCGTCGGCAGTCGTTTATGGCGACGCAGAGCACCTGCCCGTAACGGAGCAGTCGCCACGCCAAGCCGCAACCTCGCCCTATGGCAACACCAAGCGAATGTGCGAGGATATTCTACACGATACGATCATCGCAGCCGACGGAGCGATGCGCGCCATTGCCTTGCGCTACTTCAACCCCTTCGGAGCGCACCCCTCGGCACTGATCGGTGAGCTGCCGCGCGGTGTACCCAGCAATTTGGTGCCCTACATCACCCAGACCGCAGCGGGTATCCGCGAGTGCCTCAACATTTTTGGCGACGACTACGACACGCCCGACGGTTCGTGTATCCGCGACTATATCGATGTGGTCGATCTGGCACGTGCCCACGTGGTTGCGATCGGCCGTATGATCGAGGGCCGCAACAAGCAGAACTACGAGATCTTCAACGTCGGGACGGGACGTGGTGTTTCGGTGTTGGAGCTGGTGCAGGCGTTCGAGCGCGTCAATAACCTCAAACTCAACTACCGCATTGCGCCTCGTCGCGCGGGCGACATCATCGTCAGTTGGGCCGACACGACGCTGGCTAACAACGAACTCGGCTGGAAGGCCACCCGCACCCTCGACGAAACTCTCGCCGCCGCCTGGAAGTGGCAGCAGGTTTTAATGAGCCGATAACGGGGCCAACACGAAAAAATAAATAAACAAAAACCCAATATTATGAAACGTACACTATTAATTCTGACGATGTTGTTTGCGTTGAATTTCAGCGCCATAGCACAGAAGGTTCAGTTGCATTTGATTCCCGACTCGCCGACCGCGACCTACCGCACGGGCGAGCAGGCAAAGATGAAGGTCATTGCGCTCGATTGCGGCGTGGCGATCTACGATGCCGAGGTGAGCTACGAGGTGAGTGAGGATCTGATGCCCGCGCGCGAGAAGAGCACCGTAACACTCAAAGGTCCCGAGGCGACGATCAAGGTCGGCACGATGAAGAAGGCTGGTTTCCTGCGCGTGCGTGCCAAGATCGAGCACGAGGGCAAGAGCTACTCGACAACAACCACCGTAGGTTTCGATCCCCACAAGTTGGAGCCCACAACCCCGATGCCCAAGGATTTCGACGAGTTCTGGCAGAAGGGCTTGGAGCAGGTGGCAAAGGTGAAGCTCAACCCCACGATGGAGTTGCTGCCCGAGCGCTGCACCGAGAAGGTGAACAGCTATCTGGTTTCGTATGGCAACATCGACAATACACGTATGTATGGTATCCTGACCGTGCCCAAGGCCGAGGGTAAGTATCCTGCGATTCTACGTCTGCCAGGTGCGGGTATCCACGCCATCGGTGGCGATACGAAGCACGCCGAGCAGGGTGTGATCATCTTGGAAATGGGTATCCACGGTATTCCCGTCAATTTCGACGGCGAGGTCTATGCCGCTCTCAACCGCTCGGCATTAGGCTCGTATGCACAGATCGGTATCGACAACCGCGATAAGTACTACTATCGTCGTGTCTTCCTGGGTTGCGTCAAGGGCGTTGAGTATTTGCTCTCGCTGCCCGAGTGCAACGGCAACGTAGGTACACTCGGTGGCTCGCAGGGTGGTCTGCTCTCGATCGTGGTGTCGCGTTTGGAGCCGAGAGTGAAGGCTTCGGCGATCTACTTCCCCGCTTTCTGCGATCAGGAGGGTTACATCAACGGTCGCGCGGGCGGCTGGCCCCACACCTTCAAGTGGGAGGCAAACCGCACCAAGGAGATCATCGAGACACAGCGCTACTACGACGCGTCGAACTTCGCTCGTGGCTTGAAGGCACCCGTATTCTACGCCTTCGGTTACAACGACGTGACCTGTGCTCCGACCACCACCTACGCTACCTATAATATTATTACGGCACCGAAGCAGATCTGCATCAGCCCCAACACGGGTCACTGGCTGCCTTCTGAGCACGTGACAAAGATGTGGGATTGGATCATCGCTGAGTTGAAGAAGTAAGAAACAACAAAAACATATTAAGAACTATGAATTTTATTAAAACCTTTTTAGCATCGTTGTTGGCATTCATCGTCGCCAACTTTGCAATTTTTATGATCTTCATCGTCTTCGTTGCGGGCATTGCAGCGTTGGCAGGTACATCGATCACAACGGTTGAGCCCGGATCGGTGTTGAAGATTGATCTGGCTGAGTCGATCGTCGATCAGCCCGTAAACGACCCGCTGGCAGGCTTCGACCCGATGTCGATGAACGTACAGAAGAGCGTGTCGAATATGCAGGTGATGCGCGCTATCGAGGCTGCATCGCAGGACGAGAATATCGAGGGTATCTACATCAACCTGACGGGTGCAGGCACCGCATCGGCATCAATGTTGGAGGAGATTCGCAACTACTTGAAGCGTTTCAAGGAGTCAGATAAATTTATCATCGCCTATGGCGAGACCTACTCGCAGGGTGGTTACTACCTGGCGTCGACAGCTGACAGCATCTTCCTCAACCCCGCAGGTCAGATGGAGTGGCGCGGTCTGGCAGCGCAGGTGATGTTCTACAAGGGTCTGCTCGACAAGCTGGGCGTTGAGCCGCAGGTGTTCCGCCACGGTACGTTCAAGTCGGCTATCGAGCCCTACATCCTGAACAAGATGAGCCCAGCCAACCGCACTCAGATGGAGACTTATATCAATTCGATCTGGGGCACAATCGTCGAGGGTGTTGCTGAGTCGCGCAACCTGTCGATCGATTCGCTCAATATGTATGCAAGTGATCTGTCGGCTATGCAGCCCGAGGACGCACTCGACAAGCGTATGATCGACGCTCTGAAATATGAGGACGAGGTTGAGGACGTGATGCGCGAGAAGCTTGCGCTGGACGCTGACGCTGAGATTCCGTTCGTTTCGCTGGGCGAGTACATCGCTGCAAAACCCTACACTCCAACCTACTCGGACAACAAGATCGAGGTGATCTATGCTGAGGGTCAGATCGTTCAGGGCAACAGCGAGAATGGCACTTTGGGCTCGACAACGCTGGCCGATCAGCTGGCTGAGGCTCGTATGGACGAGGAGGTTAAGGCAGTTGTTCTGCGTGTTAATTCGCCCGGTGGCTCGGCTTTGGCTTCGGAGGTGATGTGGCGCGAGATGGAGCTGCTGCGCCAGCAGAAACCCGTAATCGTTTCGATGGGTGACTATGCCGCAAGTGGCGGTTACTACATCTCGGCTCCGGCCGACGCGATCGTTGCCGACGCTACGACGCTGACCGGTTCGATCGGTGTTTTCGGTCTGATGTTCAACGCCGAGAATGCGCTCCAAAACAAGCTGGGCGTAACTGTCGATGTTGCCAAGAGCAACCCCTCGGCCGATATGAACGGTATGTTCCGTGGCGTAACGAGCACAGAGCGTGAATTCATTATGAAGGGCATCGAGCAGGTTTACACCACCTTCGTAAACCACGTTGCTGACGGTCGTAATATGACCTTCGACTCGGTTGACGCTATCGGTCAGGGTCGCGTTTGGACAGGTAACGACGGTAAGCGTATCGGTCTGGTTGACCAGATCGGTGGTCTGCACGAGGCTATTGCTATCGCAGCTGACAAGGCTGAGTGCATCGACGACTTTATGGTACGTGAGGCGATTAGCGAGCAGACCGGTCTGGCAGCTATACTGAACAGCTTGCAGATGCACATTTCGGATCGCAAGATGCGCAAGGAGATGGGCGTGTTCTACGAGGATTACTGCAAGTTGCGCGCAATGATGGACAACCAGGGTGTTCAAGCATTGGCTATGCCTATCAAGATTCAGTAGCAAAAAAATAGCCGAACGTGTTTCGGAAAACGAAAAAAGTGGCTTCCGCGCAGGTGGAAGTCGCTTTTTTTGTGCGTTGTTCCGTAGAAAAGTTGTATATTTGTAAGTTGGAGAGTGTTTTTTTAATTCACAATTAAAAATTCACAATGCACAATTTTTCTTCTTTTTTCTATTTAATAAGAGTATTAAAAAGAAGAGGAAGAATAAACTGATAAGCAAAATCCAATGGATTTTGTTATTATCTGCGGCTCGGCCATCGGCCGAGCCCCCCCAGCCGCAGATAATAAGAGTGCGCCAAATAAAGTTATTTGAAAAGAAGAATTAAAATAATTAACAACAATATGAACAAGGAATTATTGGTTAAATTACTCTCGTCGATCGTTCACCCCGAAACGGGTAAGAACCTCGTTGAGAGTGACTTGGTGTCGATGGCCGAACTCGAAGGCGGTAAGGTTGTCCTCAATCT
>JAFNVH010000067.1 GCA_017379895.1 Rikenellaceae bacterium
CGAAACCTATCCCGTGTATAAGATGGAAATCTCGAACACTTCACACCCGTTCTACACCGGTAAGATGAAGTTGGTAGACACCGCTGGTCGCGTCGATAAGTTTATGAGCCGCTACGCAAAGCACTACGATAAGAGAAACGCTGCTAAGAAGTAATCTTAGACTGACGTTTTCAAAAACAAAAAAAAGCCCTGCAACCTTTTGGTCGCGGGGCTTTTTCATTTGCACGCGGGGTGCGAGTGGGGGATCAAAAAGAGAGTGGCGCCGACTATCAATCGGCGCCACTAATGTTTTGTAGAATAGATGATTAATGGTGGTCGTCGTGCTGTGCCTCGGTCGGGAGATACTTGTTGAGCAACAGGTAACCTAATGCCGCTGCGAGTACCGTTCCGCACAGAATGCCGAGCTTGGCCTCATCGAGCAGAGCCGCGCCATCGGCACCCAGCGGCGAGTACGACAGGTCGGCAATAAACATCGACACCGTAAAGCCTATACCGCAGAGCATACATACGCTGGCGAACGAGCGCCAATCGGCACCCGACGGTAGCGAGGCCACTTTCAGTTTGATGAAGAGCCACGAGAACGACAGCACGCCCACGAACTTACCCACAACCAATCCCAAGATCACCGCCAGGCTCACGCCCGAAATCACGTCGGCAAGCGCAAAACCACTCACATCGACACCCGCATTGGCGAAGGCAAAGAGCGGAATGATGATGTAGTTGATGAACTCCGAGAGGTCGTCTTCGAGCTTTTGCAGCGGGCTGATCAGGTGGTCCGAAGCCGATTCGATACTCTTCAATAGCTGGCGCTGATCGCTATCGAGCACCACCGTATGTTTCTTGTCGGTTACCTCGATAATCGGGAACTCGCCGATGTTGCGACGAATACGCTCGATGTAGTAACCCGTGCCGTGGCTGAGACTCGCGGGGATGCAGAATGCCGAGATTACGCCAGCGATTGTGGCGTGAATACCCGAATTGAGCATCGCATACCACAGAATCGTACCACAAACCAGATAGAAGACCTTCGAGCGCACGTGGAAGTAGTTGCCGAGCACCATTGTTACGATGCACGCCGCCGAGATCGCCAGGAACATCACGTCGATTGACGAGGTGTAGAAGAGTGCGATCACCACGATACCGCCCAGGTCATCGGCTACGGCCAGCGTTGCCAGAAATATCTTCAAGCCGAGGGGCACGCGCTTACCGAAAACGGCCAGCACGCCCAGCGAGAAGGCGATGTCGGTGGCCATCGGTATTGCGCAGCCACGCAGCATATCTGCATCGTTGGGGCACGCCAGGCGGAAGATGATGACGGGCACCAGCATACCGCCACACGCGCCGATGATTGGCAGGATTGCCTTGCGCCACGACGAGAGTTCGCCCGCCATAATTTCGCGTTTGATCTCCAAGCCCACCGAGAGGAAGAAGATCGCCATCAGGAAGTCGTTGATCAGCTGTGCGAAAGTGAACGAATGGCCGTTATGGCTGAAAAAGTTGAAATTGCCGAACGAAAGCGACACCTCGTGCTGCCACAGACCGAAGTACCACTCTTTGAGGGGCGAGTTGGCGCATACCAGAGCCAACACCGTAGCGAAAATAAGCCACGTACTTGTCGAAACGTAACGTTTGACAAGGCTAAGCATTGTGTAGTTTCTCATTTTGAATAGTGTTTTTCTAACCTAACATCGAAGTGTGTTCGGTGCAAAAGCGAATTTACGGGCGCAAAGATATATACTTTTGGGTGTCGTTGTTCTCTGCGAAACAAATAAATCGCCCTCGGAGTGCATTCTGTGGGCGTTTTCGAGGTCGAAACGGGTCGCCGAGTGAGTTATTTTCGTCAGTTGAAGTGTGGGGTTGTGGGCGTGTGGCACGAACGGATAATATTGGAGCGAAAGGGCAATGGGCAGTAAGTCTTTGTACTTATTTTGCGCTCGCGTGCGTATATTAATAAGTGTAAAAACGGGATTTTCAGCAAATAAATGGTATATTTGTGAGTTATTCTACCGCCAGAGTGGTAGATTTGGGCAAAAAACGATGCTCCATTTTGTCGAACGATAAGTGCGAACCGGTCTTTGTCCCACCCCATAAATTAACCTATAATTGTGGTCGCTAGGACGACCGTGTGCTTATTTGAAATGAAAGAACAACTAGAATCTCTTAGTAGCGTTACGATTAATTTCGGCGAAGGCGGAATGATGATTGTCAATTTGATTTTGGCATTTGTGATGTTTGGTGTGGCTCTTGGTATCAAAGCCCAAACCTTCAAAGATGTATTTATGAATCCCAAGTCGGTGATTACCGGTCTGTTGTTGCAGTGGGTGGGTCTGCCGGCTATTACCTTCGCAATCGCATTGGCGCTGAGCCCCGTGATCACACCGATGATCGCGCTGGGTATGATCTTGGTGGCGTCGTGCCCGGGTGGTAACATCTCGAACTTTATCTCGTCGCTGTCGAAGGGTAATGTCGAGCTGTCGGTGTCGATGACCGCTGTGTCGACTGCCTTTGCACCGATCATCACCCCGCTCAACTTCTTCTTGTGGGGTTCGCTGTATAGCTCGATTATCGCTGTTCATAGCGATATTCCGCGCTTGGTGATTCCGTTTATGCCGATGTTGGAGCAGATTCTGCTGCTGCTCGGTTTGCCCATCGTGCTGGGTATGGTCTTCGCGCACTACTTCCCCAATGCAACGAAGAAGATCACCAAACCCGCGCAGACGATCTCGATTCTGTTGTTTATTGCGATGGTGACGGTGTCGTTCGCTCAGAACTTCCAGATCTTCTTGGATAATATCATCTACGTCTTCTTCATCGTGATGCTGCACAATGCTTTGGCGCTGGCGACGGGTTACTTTGGTGGTAAGTTGGCTAAGGTGCCGATGCGCGATCGTCGCTCGCTGACCATCGAGGTGGGTATTCAGAACTCGGGTTTGGGTCTGATTCTGCTGTTCAACCCCGCAATCTTCCCGCCCGAAATCTGGCACGGTCACTATGGCGGTATGCTCTTTATCGCGGGTTGGTGGGGCATTTGGCATATCGTGTCGGGTCTTACGGTAGCCTATTTGTTCCGTCGAAAAGCTATTGAGGAGTAGAGTAGTATGAAAAGGGAGAAAAAAATTCAGGACTATAATTGGTGGTACAGCACGTTGCGCTACTATGTCGACCTCGTGCTCAAACTTTCGTACCGCAACGTGAGATATGTCGGAACGGAGAATATTCCGCAGAATGGTGCGGTGATCTACGCTCCGAACCACACCAATGCGCTGATGGATGCGCTGGTGATTCTGGCAATGGACCGCAACCCGAAGGTGTTTGTGGCGCGTGCCGATATTTTCAAGAACAAGATGTTGGCTAAGATTTTCCACTTCTTGAAGATCCTGCCCATTATGCGTATGCGCGACGGTATCGACGAGGTGCGCAAGAACGACGAAACGATCAACAAGGCAGTCGATGTGCTGCGCGATCGCGTTCCGTTCTGCATCTTCCCCGAGGGTACGCATCAGGCTAAATTCTCGTCGCTGCCGCTATCGAAGGGTATCTTCCGCATTGCGTTCCAGGCGCAGGAGTTGATGCCCGATCTGCCGTTGTGGATCGTGCCCGTGGGTATTCGTTACGGCAGTTTCTTCCGTTTCCGCTCGACGGTGCGTGTGCAGATCGGCGATCCGATCAATGTGCGCGATTTTATGGAGGAGCACGTTGACTACCCGCAGCAGGTGCAGATCAATTTGGCGAAGGATATGCTCACTGAGCGTATGAAGCAGTCGATATTCTATATCCCCGATGATGAGAACTACGGCGCGATGTATGAGATTTGCGCGGCGGCTGTGACCAAGCAGGCCCGTACGGTCAAGATGGCCAGCGAGAACGCACATTTGCACGAGCTGGATGTCTTCTTCAAAGCGAATAACAACACCGTATGGCAGGTGCGCGAACTGCGTGAGCGTGATCCCGAGAAGGTTGAGCGTCTGCTGAAGGTCGCTCACGAGGCGGGCGAGCTCCGTCGCTCGAAGCGCATCAGTCTGTCGTCAGTGGCTATAAAGTACCCCTTCTGGTCGCGCGTGCTCAAACTGCTGTTTGTGCTTGTGGCGTTGCCGTATTGTCTGCCCGTGTCGATCCTGACGCTGCCGATCAAAGCATTGTGCGGTTTCTTGTTCACCAAGATGAAGGATCTGGCGTTCCGCAACTCGGTGCGATTCATCGCCAATTTGGTGCTGTGGCCGATTCTGATGATCATCTACTCGATCATCGCATTCGTAGTGCTGCCGTGGCAGTGGGCACTGCTGGTAATCGTGGTGCTGGTGCCCGCTCCAGTGGTTGCGCACGAGACGTGGCGACTGATCCGTCTGGGGGCTTCGGACGTGAAGCTGTTGCTGAACAGCGAGCTGCGTGCTAAGTACCGCGAGATTCGTCAGATATTGCAAATCCGATAAAATTTTGAGCATATGAAACATATCTTTACTATTATTGTCGCTCTGTTGGCTACATTGAACGTAGTGGCGCAGACGACCGACCAGCCCGCTGAGGTGGCTCCCGCAAAGAAGGAGATCATCAAAACGGGTTACAACTTTGGACCTCTGCCCGCTGTGGCATTTGACGCCGATAAGGGTTTCCAGATGGGTGCACTGCTCAATATCTATGACTTTGGCGACGGCTCTACCTATCCCAATACCCGTCAGCAGTGGTATCTCGAGGCTTCGTTCTTCACCAAGGGCTCGCAGCTCTATGTGGTTTCGTATGACAACCGCTTTTGGATCCCTGGTGTGCGTTTTTCGACCGCGCTGACCATAACCAACGACAAGGCGATGGACTTCTACGGTTTCAATGGCTACCAGTCGTACTTCGATTACGAGAAGGTTGATGCCGGCAAGAAGAACGACGATATGTATCTCTACACGCCGAAGTATCGCACCAACCGCTTGGCGGCTCTGTTCAAGGCGGACTTCGTGGGTAAGATCGGTCAGACTCCGCTGTCGTGGGAGGCTGGCTACCACCTGAGCTATTTCAAGCAGGGTGCTATCGACCGCGCTAAAATCAACAAGAACAAGGACGAGAATAAGATGTTCCCCGACAGCGAGAAGACCCTCTTCGAGCAGTATCGTGAGTGGGGTATCATCAAGGACTCGGAGGCTAATGGCGGCCTGAACAGCTCGTTGCGCTTTGGTTTGATGTTCGACACCCGCGATAAGGAGGGTGCTCCCTCGCGCGGTGTATGGGCTGAGGCACACGTGATGTTGGCTCCCAAGTGGTTGGGTACGACCAATCCCTATTATAGATATTCGGCAACGTTCCGCCACTATGTGCCTATCGTGTCGAACGACCGTCTGACATTCGCTTATCGTCTGAACTACGAGGGTACATTCGGCAAGTCGGCTCCCTACTACGCTCTGCCTTATATGACAACTATGGGCGCAACCTACGACCGCGATGGTATGGGTGGTTTCCGCACGGCACGCGGTATTATGCGTAACCGTGTGCAGGGTCTTGATATGGCAACCTACAATGCCGAGCTGCGTTGGCGTTTCGTGCAGTTCACGCTCTGGAAGCAGAATATCGCTTTCGGTCTGAACGTGTTTAGCGACGGTACGATGGTGACCAAGGACTACGATATGTCGTTTGGTCGCAAGTTGGAGGACTTCGTAAGCGAGAACGAGTACGAGAAGGCAAAGGCTGAGTATAACGCCTATATGGCTAAGGGTACCGAAAAGGATCGCCCGCATATCACGCTGGGTGCTGGCTTCCGATTCATTATGAACCAGAACTTTATCGTCTGCTTGGAGTACGGTAAGCCCGTCGGCAAGCTATCGAAGCAGGACGGTAACGGTGCGTTCTATATCAATACAGGTTACCTGTTCTAATCGGTTGGATTTAAAACTACAAGGCCACGCTTTCGAGCGTGGCTTTTTTTTGTTGCTCATCATTGTTGGGTGGGGCGTTTCAATTCTCAATTTTTAACTTTGCTTTTGTGATTGGGCAAGTTCGGGAGCTGGGGCGGTCGCCGAAGGCGAGCTCCCGAACTTGGGCAGTTTCGTAGAAACTGCCGTATCTGCCTCAATGAAACAAAAACACGCGCCCCGAAGGACGCGTGCAAGTCTTTATAGGAGATAGTAGCCGCAGCCTATAACAGTGACAGTAACTTAGCCATCAACACGCCAAAGTGGTTGCCGAGGGCATAGCCTACGATACCGGCGGCCAGACCCGTCACGAGTGCATTTTTGTTGCGCATTGCGGCTGAGGTCATCGGTACGAACGGGGGTGAGTTGATGAACGATACCGACGAAACCATCATCGAGTCGGCGTCGACGCGCATCAATCGGCAGAAGAGAGCGTGAATCAGCAACGATCCGAAAATCGCTATCGTCAGGAATATCAGCAAATTGACGCCGCCCTCTATTTGCAGATTCGAGAAATCGGCCATCGAGGCGATCGTGATGCTGAAAATGTAGATCAGGTACATTCCCGCGTCGTAGCTGGTATCCAGCTTGCGCACGGCGGGGAAGAACGACGCCACAACGCCCAGCGTAGTGATCAGCAGAATGAATACAACCATAAACCAATCATCGGGCAGCAGCAGTGCCACACCGCCCGAAACAGCCACAATGCCGATCGTCAGCAGCAGCGCCTTGCCCAGCTGACGCATACCCTCGCGCGAGAGCAGTTTGCGATAGGAATTCTCTTTGGTCTTCTCGATCTGGCGGTTGATCTCCTCCTGGTCGCTCTGCGAGATCTCCTTTTTGTGTTCGCCGTAGAGGCGGCGGAACATCGGGATACCTACGCTGATCAGGAACACGAGATAGAGGAACGAGATGATGATATCGTACGAACTGAGCAGGATGTAGTTCTCGCTATCGACACGGAAGATGGCTTGAAGTGCAGCTGCATTGACCATACCGCCGGTGTACATACCCGACATAATGCCACCGAGTTGCGCACCCTGCTCGACGTGGCGACCGAAGAAGAGGTAGCCCACCACAACCGCGATGCATACCGACAGGAAACCGCTTGCGCAGAGTTTAACTTGCAGACGCAGCTCCTTGCGCGAGAATGTGCAACCGAACAACAACATCGGGATTGCCAGCGGCACCATAATGTTGGGGATTATATCTTGCAGGGGTTTGATCTCGACGGGCAGCACGGGCAGGTTGCCGATGATCATACCGATGGCATAGAGTACCATAATTGGCCCCACTTTCCCCAGCAGTGGAAAGCGGCGGCAGAGCCACAGCACCAGCGCAGGTGTGAGGCAGAAGACGAGTGTCAGAACGACGGTGATTAGGATCGACATAAGTTTATCGCTTTAAGTCAAAGTTATTTGATACAAATATAGTCGTTATTTGCGAATTTTCGAAGTTTTAGCGCGATTCGGCGCAAAAAATGGGGACGGGGTGGGCGAGAACGTCCATATTTTTAGTATATTTGTAGAGAGGATTTCCGACCCAAATAATCTGCACAAAATGAGAAAATTTCTACTGCTTTTCGCTGCACTGTTTTCGATGTGGCACGCTTTGGCCGATAGTAACGGCACAGGCACGCTGACCGAGCATACGCTCAAATACAAGGGCGAGGAGTATACCTATCACCTATACCTGCCGAAGGAGTTGCCAGCCGACGCTCCGTTGGTACTCTTTTTTCACGGCTACGGCACGACTAATGTTCATAAGATGAATCTCGGGTTCAACTCGCTGGCCGACGAGCAGGGCTTTGCGGTCTGCTATCCGAGCGGCCCGACGGATCATCGCGGTCACTCGTGCTGGGCGGTGGGCTATTCGTTCCATACCGATGCGGGTTGGGAGCGCGATGATGTGGGTTTCACGAAGCGTTTGGTCAAGCACCTGCAACGCGAGTACGGACTCTCGCGCCACAATGTCTTTGTGACGGGGCACTCGAATGGTGGCGAGATGAGCTATCTGCTGGCATACGAGGCTCCCGAAGTCTTTGCGGCGGTGGCGCCGATTGCGGGCCTGACGATGGAGTGGATGTATCGCGAGCTGACGCCCAAGTGCCCTATGCCTCTGTTGGAGATTCACGGCACGGCGGACAAGGTGTCGAAGTGGGAAGGCGATCCCGACAATCAAGACGGCTGGGGCGAGTATATCGCTGTGCCGCGTGCCGTATCGCTCTGGGCGGCTACGAACCGCTGTACGCACGAGGTGACGGAGGAGCTGCCCACGAAGCGCAATCGAGTGGTGGTGCACCGCTATGTCGATGGCATTGACGGCAATGAGGTGTGGCTCTATGAGGTCATTGGCGGTCAGCACGCGTGGCCCGATGCGGATATGGATACCGCCGCCGAGATTTGGGAATTTTTTAGCAAGTATATAAAGTAACGGATTGATAATTAGACGACAAACGATGAAACGAACGGCACAAATTGAACAGATTGCCTCGCGCGACAAGGTGTGGGACGTGGTTGTTATTGGTGGCGGAGCTACGGGTTTGGGCGTTGCGGTTGATGCTGCAGCGCGCGGCTTGCAGGTGGCGTGCCTCGAAAAGACCGACTTCGCAAAGTGTACCTCGAGCCGCTCAACAAAACTTGTTCACGGCGGTGTGCGCTATCTGCAAAAGGGAGATGTGGGGCTGGTGCTCGAAGCTTTGCGCGAGCGCGGACGTATGAAACGCAATGCACGGCATCTGGTTAAGGATCAGTCGTTTGTCATAGCTAATTATCGTCATTGGGATAACTTCCTCTACTTCTGCGGATTGACTCTCTACGATCTGCTTTCGTTCGGATTCGGATATGGTCGCTCGCGTTTCATCTCGGCAAAAAAGGTGCGTGAGTATCTGCCCACGTCGATCGAGCGCGGGTTGAAGGGCGGCGTGGTCTATCACGACGGTCAGTTTGACGATGCGCGATTTGCGATCAATCTGGCACAAACTTGCGTGGAGAAGGGCGGTACGGTGGTGAACCACATCACCGTGACCGGTCTGCTGCATTCGGAGCAGGGGCGTGTGTCGGGCGTTGTGGCGCGCGACAACCTGACGGGCGAGGAGTACACTTTGCAGGCGCGATGTGTGGTGAATGCGGCGGGTTGTTTCGTCGATGAGATTATGCAGATGGATAGCCCCGATCACCGCAAGATGGTCACGCCGAGTCAGGGTGTGCATCTGGTGCTTGACAAGCGATTCCTCCAAAGCGACTATGCGATTATGGTGCCCAAGACCTCCGATGGACGTGTGTTGTTTGCTGTTCCGTGGCACGACAAGGTGGTGGTGGGTACGACCGACATCGTGCGCGAGAGGGCCGAAGAGGAGCCCTTGCCGCTCAACGAGGAGGTCGATTTCATTCTCAATACGGCGAAATGTTATATGACGCCCGCACCGACATACGAAGATATTCAGTCGCTGTTTGCGGGTCAGCGACCACTCGCTGCACCCAAAAAGGAGGGCAAGAGCACCAAGGAGCTCTCGCGCAGCCACAAGATTATTGTTTCGGATAATGGTCTGCTGACAATTACGGGTGGCAAGTGGACCTCGTACCGCTTGATGGCGGAGGATACGGTTGACCGCGCCTTCGAGATTATGGGTATGGAATTCCGCAAGTGCCCGACTCGCAAGATGGCGATCCACGGCTGCCGCCCCAATCCCGACCTGAGCAACCATATGTATGTCTATGGCAGTGACGAAGATGCGATTCGCGCGATGATTGCCGACAGTCCCTCGCTCGGTGAGCCGCTGTCGCCGAAGTTTGGATATACGGCTGCCGAAGTGGTGTGGGCTGTGCGTGAGGAGATGGCGCAGACGGTTGAGGATGTGCTGGCGCGCCGTGTTCGTATGCTCTTTGTTGATGCGCGCGAGGCAAAGCGTGTGGCACCCCGCGTGGCGCAACTTATGGCTGCCGAGCTGGGCAAAGATGAGCAGTGGATCGATGATCAGACCCGCGCATTCGAGAGCCTGGCTAACCGATACATCTTCCAACCGAAATAAATCGTTGATCTAAATAGCTTGCCCTGCCGAGCGCCTTACTTCAAGGCGTTCATTTCGCGTTGCAGTATCTCCAAGAAACGAGCTGCTTGCCCGCCGTCCATCTGCACGTGGTGGAATTGGAACGATATGGGCAGCGTGGCCTTGAACCAACCCTTGCGGTAGCGACCCCACATCACCATCGGGTTGAGGAATTTGTCCGTATATTGATTTACGATGCTGTCGAGCTCCGTTGCCACCATTGCCGAGGTGCCGATGATCATTGCATCGTCCAAGAACTCGCTCTTGCAGTTCTCGGCCACCGAGCGTGTCAGCGTGGTGTAGTCACGATTGAATTGCTCGAAATCCTCTGTGAGTGCAATGTCGCACGAGTTGATGCCGCCCTTACGGTTATTCACGATGACATTTATGGCAAGGCGGTCGTACTGCACCATCTTCTCCTTCACGGGTAACGTGTAGAACTCCTCGACCTGAGTTGCTGCTCGACCGATGCACCAACAAAGGAGCATATTCAACTTCACGCCCTTTCGTTTGCTGATTCGGCGTAGGCGGGTGATGTCGAAACTCTTGGTTAGCGTCACCATCGGCATCGGCGACGTCATCCACAGCTCGAAAGCGGCTGCACGCGAGGTCTGTTTGGGGTCGAGTTCTTTCATTGTCAGGTCTGAGATTTGTTAATAATCGGAATAGGGTATGCTTTTGACACTTGTATCAAAAACAAAAGGCGCTGATTATCAGCGCCTTCTTGGTAGTGGATAGGGGATTCGAACCCCTATGTCGTGCGTGAGAGGCACGTATCCTAGCCCTTAGATGAATCCACCATTTGGTTTTCGTGGTGCAAATGTAAGGCCAATTTTTGTAACCACCAAATTTTCGAGTAACTTTTTTGCGTTTTTATGCATTTTTTTTGATTTTTGTCCGAATACGCCCCAAAACTCCACTAAAACCGCCCTGAAAACACTCTGCAATTATTCCGAAAAAAGAACTCCCGACCACCGTTTCGGGTAGTCGGGAGTATCTATTCAAGTGCTCGAACGCCGCACGGCAAACGGCACTTGTGATTGATCGCTTAGTCCTTCAACTTAGCTGCAAGGAACTCGCGGTTGAGGCGAGCGATATGGGTGATCGAGATCGACTTGGGGCACTCAGCCTGGCAAGCACCGGTGTTGGTACAGTTACCGAAGCCCAGCTCGTCCATCTTTGCAACCATAGCCTTAGCGCGACGTGCGCCC
>JAFNVH010000068.1 GCA_017379895.1 Rikenellaceae bacterium
TCTCACCGGTCGATGCGCCGCTGGGAACTGCTGCACGGCCGAATGCGCCGCTTGCGGTTGCTACTTCAACTTCGATGGTCGGGTTGCCGCGCGAGTCAAGGATCTCACGTGCGTGAACACTAATGATTTGCATAATTCTAATTTCGTTTAAAAAGTTATTGTTTATATGTGTCTATTTTTGTTTTTACACAATTTGCGTTGCAAATTTACGGTTTTCTTCCGAATCTCAAAAGAAAAATCGCACCCAATCACTCACCTTTGTACATTTTATCCACAATAACGGTCACTGCGCCGTCGCCCGTGACGTTGGTTGCGGTGCCAAAGCTGTCCATTGCGATGTAGAGAGCGATCATCAGACCGATCTGCATCTCGTCGAAACCGAGCATCGATTGAAGCACTCCGATAGCCGCCATAATCGCACCACCCGGTACACCCGGGGCTGCCACCATCGTCACGCCCAACATCATAATGAAGGCCGCCATATCGAAGAACGTGATGTCGCCACCCGTAAGCGTGATGATTGCCATTGCGCACGCCACGATCTTCATCGTGCTACCCGACAGGTGGATCGTTGCGCACAAAGGCACGGTAAACGATGCCAACTCGGGACGCACGCCGAGTTTGAGAGTCTGTTCGAGCGTTACAGGGATCGTTGCGGCTGACGACTGCGTGCCGAGGGCGGTAAAGTAGGCCGCCATCATCGTGCGCAACATCGTGAAGGGATTCTTCTTTGCCACCACGCCCGCGATCGAAAACTGTACCACAAGCAGCAGCGCGGTCAACGCGAAGATAAGCATGATCAGTTTGAGGAATACGCTCATAATCGACGCCACCTGTCCCGAAACGGTGATTTGCAGGAAGATACCGAAGATATACAACGGCAACAGCGGAATGATGATACTCGTAATGACGGTTGTGATGATCGCGCGGAACTCGTCGAAGGCACTCTTGATAGTCTTTGCCTCGCAGTAGGCAATACCCAAACCCATCACGAATGCGGCAATCAACGCGCTCATCACACCCATCAGCGGCGGCATTTCGACCGTAAAGAAGGGGGCAAGTGCGGCGCTCTGCTCACCCAGATCGGGCAACACCGCTCCGCGCAACAGCGAAGGATAGATAGCCTCGCACGCGCCGTAGGTCATAAATCCCGACATCAGCGTGAAAACGTAGGCCAGCAGTGCTGTGATAGCCAGCAGTCGGCCTGCGCTACGCCCCAGATCGGCAATACCAGGGGTCACCAGACCAATGATCAACAGCGGAATGATAAAGCTGAGGAAGTTACCAAACAGCGAATTGAAAGTCAAAAACACGCGAGTAAGCGCATCGGGAAAGAACAATCCGCAGAGGATACCGAGAAGGATTGCTACAATGATTTTCGGCAGCAGGCCGAGTTTGGGTAGTTTCATAACTACGTGGATTGATGGTTAGTTTAAAGTCGGAGCGCACATTTTGCTCCGATTCTACAAAATTGCTAAAAAAATCTCAATCGCGCAAGGATTTGATTCGTTTTTCAATCAATTTATACCAAATATAAAAATATGTAAGAGATTAATCGGGCAAGCATTTCGTTTTGCAATTGAGGCCTATTGACGACCGGGTTTCAGCAATTTGAGTTTCTGACACACCCCGCCCAAGCTCAGCGCGCTCAACCATTCTGCGCTAAATGTCGATAACATTAGTACAGAAAGTCGAAAATGCGTATTTTTTAGTTCTATGTGTTGCAAAGTACCAAGTTTTGTTTATATATTTGCAGTACGAAATAATACTGCATACAAAATAATATGAGAAAAGTCCTCAAATATTTCTTAATCATTTTAATTGCCAAAGTCAGCCTATTGGCGATAGCGGTCGTGCTTTGCCGAACGATTTTCAAGGACGAATTGATAACATATCTCACCAAATTGCAGACGGAGGAGATGACACCCTGTTTCGTTGCGGATATTCCCGTCGAGCCTGAAAATTTCGCCGAGGATTTCGAGAGTATCCACAAGCTGGTGGTGGAGCACTGCTCGCTATACAAGCAAAAGAGCTATGACATCGACTCGCTCTACACCACATTTGCCAGCCGCATCGGTGGCGATGTGCAGACAAAGACAGAGTATAGTTTGTTGGTTTGTGAATATTTCGCCGCGCTGAACATCGGACACGCTTGGACTACACTTTATGGCTACTCGGCGGGTCAGCGATTGGAGGTCATCGAGGATCGATTGTTCCTCAGCAAGCCCAATGAGTATCTCACGAATTATGGTTTTTGCGACAAAGACGAGATTGTGGGCATTAATAACTTAACAACGGACGAATATGTCGGACAACTGAAAAAATATCTCCCCGCATCGACTGAAGCAGCTCGAACATACAACACGCGCCGATGGGCTCTTATCGATTCGTTCACCGACTCACTCCTAATTTGCGACGTATTGCGCAAAGGCGAGAGATTGCGCATTGAATTGCCGTTGATACGAAAAGGCGAAATTAAGCAACCGCAGCCAGATTTGGCAGCAACCAGCAAGACGTTAAACGACTCGGTGGGATATATCAACATCATATCGATGATGGGCAATGTGGTGGAGGATTTCAAGCAAGCATACAAACAAGTGTGTGACCTACCCTATCTGATTGTCGATGTGCGCAACAATGGCGGGGGTAATAGCGGTTTCGGACGAGAGATTGCCGAATACCTTCTCTGCAAGGAGCAGGCACATTGCGTTTCGGGCATGATTGTCCCTCAGCCAAATGCGTATCGCGGGAAGTTGTTCCTCTTGACAAGTCCCTACACCTTTTCGGCGTCAGAGAGTTTCGCGCTCGATATAAAAGAGAGCGGATTGGCGACTGTGGTGGGCGAAACGACCGGTGGCGACACGGGTTGCAGACCGAAGACCTTTACATCAAAATATGGTATCTGTTTTCGAGTTCCGACACGCGAGCCGCACCTCTCGCCCAAAGGGTTCCCGATGGAGGGCGTAGGCATCGAACCGCACTACGAGGTTAAACAGACGGTAGAAGATTTCTTTACCGACACCGATACCGCTATCGAATATATACTTACTGAGCTAATAAACAATTAACACTCACATAACAATGAAAGAGACTATCAATGTAAACATCGGTTCGCAGGCGTTCACACTCGACTACGACGCTTACCAGACCCTGCGCACCTATTTAGAGGACGTTCAGTCGCGCTTGGGCACCGACGATCAAGAGGTGATGAACGACATCGAGAACCGGATTGCCGAGATCTTCCGCGAGAAGACCCCCTCGCCGATGATGGTCGTAACGCTCGCTACGGTACGCGCCGCAATGGCTCAGATGGGTCGCCCCGAGGAGTTCGGCGAGCGCCGCGTGAACGAGCAGGAGATCAACCAAAAGGCCCAGCGTGTATTCCGTCGTCCGTTGCACGATCGCGCGATTGGCGGTGTCTGCGCAGGTGTGGCTCGCTACTTCAACGTCGACACGGCAGTCATTCGATTGGCTACCTTCTTGATGATATTTTTCGGTGGTATGAGCCTTTGGGTATACATCGTGCTATGGATCGTAATGCCCTCGGACGAGGCTATTGCCAACAATAAAAAATAGGCATCAACCCAAAAACAACTCGAATAATAACACTCAAAAACCTATAAATGTATGGACGCAGATAACGTAAAAGCGCAAATGCGTAAAGGCATTTTGGAGTACTGCATACTGTCGATTCTCTCGCGCGAGGATTCGTACGCTCCGAAGATCATCGCCGAGCTCAAAGCTGCAAAGATGATCGTTGTCGAGGGCACGCTCTACCCCATTCTCACCCGTCAGAAGAATCAGGGTCTGCTGACCTACCGCTGGGAGGAGTCGCCACAGGGTCCCCCGCGCAAATACTATTCGCTCTCGGACGAGGGTCGTCGCACACTCGCCCAACTCGACGAGTCGTGGGAGGAGCTGGTTGAGCAGGTACATGCCATTCGCCACGGCAACAGCAACATCACCACCGTTGAACCCATTGAATAGCTGCGCGTTATGAAAGAGAGCAAGAGAGTAAGCATTTCGGGCGTTGGTTTCGTATTAGACATCGATGCCTACGAGGTTTTGGCTGCCTACCTGGACAACCTCAACCAGACTTACAAAGATACTGACGACGGCGAGGAGATCGTTGCCGACATCGAAGCTCGCATCGCTGAGCTGATCCTCAACCGTCAGAACGCAATGACAGTTGTGTCATTGCCACTGATTCGCTCGATCATCGACCAGATGGGCTCACCCGAGGCCATTGAGGAGGAGAGCAACGAAGGCAAGGAAAAGCCCAAAGAGAAGGCGCCGCGTATTCCGCGCCGTCTGTACCGCAACCCCGAGAGTTCGAAGTTGGGCGGTGTCTGCTCGGGCATCGGCACATTCTTCGACATCGACCCTGTGTGGGTGCGTCTGGGATTCTTCGCACCGCTGGTATTCATGATATTATTCGGCACGTTCGGCTGGGATGATCTATGCTCGTTCTGCGGCTTGATGTTCAGTATCTTCGCACTGAGCTACATCGTAATGTGGTTTGCAATTCCGCTGGCTAAGAGCGCACGCCAAAAGCTCGAAATGACGGGCGAAAAGATCAACACACAGACTATCTCGTCGAAGACCCGCGCAAACACCGAGGCCGAGATCGAGAGCTCGAGTGCCGATCGCAGTCAGTCGGTGTTGGCCGATATCTTCTACGTTATGGGGCGCATCATTCTCTTCTGCCTGAAAGCTTTTGCGCTGATCGCTCTGGCAAGCATTGCCGCAGGCATAATCGCCTGTGTCGTAGGTCTGTTCGCATTCCTGTTTGTCGCTCCCGAGAACAAGTACGAGCTGTTCAGTTCGTTCACGACCTACATCTGCTCGGGCACAGCCATCACGCTCATTGCCTCGGCAATCGTCGGTGTCGTGCTGCCGTTGGTACTGCTGGCCTACCTGCTGTCGGGATTCACCTTCGGTCATAAGATCAACCGTCCCTTCTCGTTCTTAGTCAGTGGCGTGTGGGTTGTGGCGCTGGTGATCTTCTTCGCAACCGCATTCAGCAACCACAACCTTATACGCAAGGGTATCAAGGAGGCTGAGATGCGCGAGGTGGTTGAGCGTAACCTCCGCCGCTGGGAAGTGAACGAGAGTTTCCTGCACTCGATCGACCTGAACGATGTGACGGTCAAGGTCTATAACCACACCTATAATGTCGATCCGACGGGCGAGAACACGATCGAGATCAACCACGATCAGCTCTATATCAACATTCCCTCGAAGGATCTGCTGATCGACATCGACAACCGCATCAAGGAGCCCTCAACGATCGAGGAGAGTGCCGAGGAGGTAGTCAAGGCGGCAGGTGCAGTCGTGGAGAGTGCCGGTCGCGCGATTGTCAAGGGCGCGGAGACTGAGGTTGAGGCAGCAGCAGCCGATCTGGCTAAGGCTGTTATCGAGGTAACCAAAGCGGGACTCGACTCGGCAAGCGTTGTGCTCAACGAGGCCACGAAGGCAGTTAATGAGGCTCACGATGAGATTGTGAAAGCAGCTAAGTAGCATTCGCTTGTCTCCACGAAAAAACGCGCCCCATACGGAGCGCGTTTTTTCGTCTATCAATCCCTTATGCCAACTGCTGCATCGCTATCAACTTGGCATAGATACCGTCGAGCGCCATCAGCTCGGCGTGCGTACCCTGCTCGGCAATGCGACCGTGGTCGATAACCAGAATTCGATCGGCATTGTGGATTGTACTCAGGCGGTGCGCTATGATGACCGAGGTGCGACCTTCGAGCAACGTATTGAGCGCCTCCTGTACCAACTGCTCGCTCTCGGTGTCGAGTGCCGAGGTCGCCTCGTCGAGAATCAGGATCGGCGGATTCTTCAACACTGCGCGCGCAATGCTCAATCGCTGGCGCTGACCACCCGACAGTTTCATACCGCGATCGCCGATATTGGTCGCGTAACCCTCCGAGCACTCGGTGATAAAGTTGTGTGCATTGGCGATGCGTGCCGCAGCCTCGACCTCCGCATCGGTCGCCTCGGGACGTCCCATACGGATATTCTCGGCAATGCTATCATTAAATAGAATGGTTTCCTGCGACACCACGCCGATATTGGCATTGAGCGAATCGAGCGTGTACTCCTTGACGTTGCGACCGTCGATCAGGATCTCGCCCTGCGTCACATCGTAGAAACGCGGGATCAGGTCGGCCGTAGTCGATTTACCGCCACCCGACGGACCTACCAGAGCCACCGTTTCGCCCTTGCGAATGGTGAAGGTCAGACCGTCGATCACCTCGCGGTCGGCCTCGTAGGCAAAGTGGACATCGCGGAATTCGATCTGCTCCGCAAACTCGCCCAGCACTACCCCATTCTCAGGCTCGACGATCTCGCTACGAGTGTCGAGCAAGCTGAATACGCGGTCGCCGGCAGCGATACCCTGATTGATATTTGCGAAGGCGTCCATAAACGAACGCACGGGGCGTGTAATCTGCGAGAAGATAGCCAGATAGGCAATAAAACCTGCACCCGTCAGCGAGCCATTAACCACCAGCACACCGCCATAGACCAGCAGACCCGCAGCCGCCATAATACCCAAAAACTCGCTCATCGGCGAGGCCATTTGCTGCTTGCGCGCCATCGAGAGCGTGATGCGCGAGAACTGCTCGTTAATCTTATGGAATTTCGAACGCATAAAGTCGATGGCGTTGTAGCTGCGCACGATCTTGACGCCCGTCAGCGACTCGTCGATCACACTCACCATCTCGCCCATACTCTCCTGACCCTTGCGGGCAGGGTGGCGCAGGCGCTTCACGATGGTGCCGATGATGGCCGCCACGATAGGCAGATAGATCACAGCAAAGATACTCAGGTCGGTCGAGATGCGCAACATACCGATCAGGTAGCCGATGATGAGCAGCGGATCGCGGAAGGCCACCTGCAAGGTGTTGGTGATGCAAAACTGCACGACCATAACATCCGAGGTGATCTTCGAGATGATGTCGCCCTTGCGCTCGTTGCTAAAAAAGCCCACGTGCAGACCCATCACGTTGTCAAACACCGAATTACGAATGCGCTGCAACGTGCGGATACGCAACTTCTCCATCGTCCACTGCGCCAGATAGCGCGACAGGTTGCTGACAAAAGCCGACACCGAAATGATCACTGCCAGCACCACCATAACGTCGATAGGCGAGAACTCCGTGCCGTGCACCAAATAGAGCAGATGACCAACGAAGGCGTAGAAGTAGTCCATCGTCATCTCGAATGGGGGCAGCGTCACCACGGGGGCGATCTGATTGACGCCCTCGACGTCGAACAGCGCGCTGACGATCGGGATGATCATCACGAAGTTGAACGTATTGAAAATCGCGTAAAATATCGAGAAAATAAAGTACGGAATTGCGTATTTTTCGATCGGTTTGGCAAAGCCAAGCAGTCGCAGATATGTTTTCATCGCGTTAAAAGTCGAATACTTTGATTAATATACGCCACAAATTTACGATTTTCCCAATAAATTCTCTAATTTTGCGCTAAATTTGACAAATATAAACACAAAACTATACCAATTATGGAAACAGTATTGAGCGGAATCCGCCCCACCGGACAGTTGCATTTGGGCAACTACTTCGGCGCACTTCGTAACTTCACCAAGATGCAGCACACCGATCGTTGCTTCTTCTTCATAGCTGACTACCACGCGCTTACCACGCACCCCGACCCCTTGTCGCTGCACGGTAACGTACGCAATATTTTGGCTGAGTATCTGGCAGCAGGCCTTGACCCCGAGGTGGCTACGATCTATGTTCAGAGCGACGTGCCAGAGGTTGCCGAGCTGTCGTTGCTGCTCTCTATGCACGCCTATGTGGGTGAATTGGAGCGCACAGCGTCGTTCAAGGACAAGGTACGCAAGAACCCCAACAACGTAAATGCAGGTCTGTTGTGCTATCCCGTGCTGATGGCATCGGATATCCTGCTGCACCGTGCAACTCGCGTGCCCGTTGGTAAAGACCAGGAGCAGCACTTGGAGCTGACCCGCCTCTACGCTCGTCGATTCAACTCGATCTATGGCGTCGAGTTCTTCCCCGAGAGCCAGCCCTACAACTTCGGCGAGGAGCTGATCAAGATCCCCGGTCTTGACGGTAGCGGCAAGATGGGTAAGAGCGAGGGTAACTGCATCTACCTCTCGGACGAGGATAAGGTGATTCGCAAGAAGGTGATGAAGGCCGTAACCGATTCGGGTCCGACCGAGCCCAATTCGCCCATCTCGGAGCCCGTAGCCAACATTTTCTCGATTATGAAGGCTGTTTCGGATCCCGATACAATCCAATTCTTCAAAGATCGGTACGCAGATTGCTCGATTCGCTATGGCGACTTGAAGAAGCAGCTGGCCGAGGACGTGATCCGCACCGTAGCTCCGATCCGCGAGCGCATCAAGGAGATCTACGCAGATGAGGCCTACCTGAGTCGCGTGGTTGCCGAAGGCGCCGAGAAGGCTCGTGCGAGCGCTGCAGCAACGGTTGCTGAGGTACGCCGCATTATGGGTATCTACAAAATGTAATTTTTAGACTGAGAGATTATGGCGCGACGACGCTACGATAAGATCTATCAATACTACCTGTGGCTGACACACCGCCTGACCGACCGTCAGTTGATGATGGTCCTGGCCGTTGTGGTGGGTCTGGCAGCAGGTTTGGGAACATATATCTTCGAGGTGCTGTTGCACTTCGTTCGCGAGGGATTGGTCAATTGGTTCCCCGTCGAGCGAGCGCAGTTCCTCTACCTGATCTACCCCGCTATCGGTATCATTCTGGCAACGCTCTTCGTGAAGTATGTTGTCAAGGATAACATCTCGGAGGGTGTTACGCGCGTACTCTACGCTATGTCGCGCACCAACTCGCGTATCCGTGGCCACAACTGCTGGTCATCGGTGGTGGGTGGTGCTACGACCATCGGATTTGGTGGATCGGTGGGTCCTGAGGCACCGATCGTGCTGACGGGTGCCGCTATCGGTTCGAACATAGGTAAGCTGGCGCGCCTGAACTACAAGAATATAACACTGCTGCTCTGTTGCGGTGCGGGTGCTGCGTTGGCGGCGATCTTCAAAGCGCCGATTACGGGCGTGGTCTTCGTGTTGGAGATCCTGATGCTGGACATCACCATCGGCTCGGTTACGCCTCTGCTGATCGCCTCGCTGTCGGCTACGACGCTGGCGCTGATGTTGCGCGGTTTCGATCCGATTCTGCCCGTAACACTCTCGGTAGCAGATAAATTCGAGCTGGCACAGATTCCGATGTTCATCATCTTGGGTGTGTTGTGCGGCTTGATGTCGTTCTACTTCACGTCGGTCAATACGGCTGTCGGTCGTCTTTTCCGCCGCATCGACTCGCAATATAAGAAGTGGGCCATTGGTGGTGTGCTGATCGGTGTGCTGATCTTCATCTTCCCACCGCTCTATGGCGAGGGTTATGAGGCTATGACCGCACTGATGAGGGGCGAAACGCACTCGCTGTTCGATAATTCGCTGTTCTTCAAATTCAGCTCGATCGAGTGGGTTGTGATCCTGTTCGTGGTGGCGACAATGCTGTTCAAGGTGGTGGCGATGGCCGCAACCAACTCGGCAGGTGGCGTGGGTGGTACGTTCGCGCCGTCGCTGTTCGTGGGCTCGTTCATCGGTGCACTGACGGCGCTGGTGTTCAACATCATCTTCCGCTGGTTGGGTATCGATATGCAGCTCTCGATCGTGTCGTTCACGTTGGTCGGTATGGCGGGCGTGATGGCGGGTGTGATGAATGCACCGCTGACCTCGATATTCCTTATCGCCGAGCTATCAAACGGTTACGAGCTCTTTATCCCGTTGATGATCACCGCGTCGATCTCGTTTGCACTCGACTACTATCTGAATCCCGACTCGATCTACACCAAACAGCTGCGCGAGCGTGGCGAATTGCTGACCCACAACAAGGATCAATCGGTGCTGGTCTTCCTGCACATCGACCGACTGATGGAGACCGACTTCCTGCGTATCGACGAGTCGTTCACGCTGGGCGACATCGTGAAGATCATCTCGAAGGCTCACCGCAACATCTTCCCCGTGGTTGATGACGACGACGATCTGCTGGGCGTGGTGCAGTTGGACGACCTGCGTGCCGATATGTTCGATCGTGACAAATATGCGACTCCGATTACCCACTATATGATCCAACCGCCTGACAAGATTCTGCCTCAGGAACAAATGCTCAGTGTGTTGGAGAAGTTCGAGGACAACAAGACTTGGATGTTACCCGTGGTTGATAAGCAGAACCACTATTTGGGTTTCATCTCGAAGTCGCGAATTCTGGCGGCATACCGCGAGCAGTTGGTTGAGATCAGCCAATAGTCGCCCAAAACCTCACACCCCGATGAAGAGCCTGATCAAGAGAGTGTTCGTAGCGTTGTGCGCGTTGCTTTTTGCGGCGTGTGAGGGCGAGCCTGCGCGATCGTTGGAGGAGTTTTCGACCTCGATCTACATACCGAGCTACGCTACGGGATTCGATATCAGTGGCGCTGAGGGTGCGGCGAGCACGCTTATCACGGTGCGCAATCCGTGGCAGGGTGCTGAGGGTGTCGAGAAGCGTCTGTTCATCGCGCGCGAGGGCGAACGTGCGCCAGAGGGCTTTGACGGACAGGTGGTCGAGGGCGCGGCCGAGCGAGTGGTCTGTATGTCATCGACCTATGTGGCGATGGTCGATGCACTCGATTGCACCGAAAAGGTGGTCGGCGTATCGGGCATCGACTATATATATAATACGCGTGTGCGCGAGGCTGCGGCCGAGGGTCGCGTGCGCGATGTGGGTCACGACTCGGATATCAATTTCGAGCTGCTGATGACCCTGCGCCCCGACGTCGTGCTGCTGTATGGCGTGGCGGGCGAGAACGGAACAGCAAATTCAAAGCTCGATGAGCTAAATATACCCTACTTATACTTAGGCGATTACGTCGAGGAGTCGCCGCTGGCTAAGGCCGAATGGACGGTCGTGATAGCCGAGATTCTCGGCGTGCGAGAGCGTGGCGAGGAGATGTTTGCGGGCATTGCCGAGCGCTACACCTCACTGCGCGAACGTGTGGCGCAGAGTGCGACAGAGCGCCCGACGGTGATGTTCAACACGCCCTACCGCGACACGTGGTATATGCCTTCGTCACGTAGCTATGCCATTCAGCTGGTGGAAGATGCGGGCGGTCGATATATCTACGACGGCAATCACGGCACATCGTCACAACCGATCGACTTGGAGCAGGCATACCTGCTCACGCGCGAGGCCGACTACTGGATCAACGTGGGTCAATATACCTCGATCGAGGATCTGCGTCGCGCCTATCCCCGCTTTTCGGAGGCGAAGGCAGTGCGCGAGAGACGTGTCTACTCGGCTGACCGACGCAAAACCGAGAAGGGCGGCAGCGACTTTTGGGAGTCAGCGGTGGTCAATCCCGATGTCGTGCTGAGCGATCTGGTGGCCGTACTTCAACCCGAACTCAACATTGTCGGCGACTCGCTGACCTACTATAAACAACTCGAATAAGCACCCGAATCTATGACCCGTAACCGATTGTTGTTCATTGCATTGTCGCTCGCGTGCGTGGCGTTGTTCCTGGCCGACTTAGCGCTAGGATCAACTGACATTGCACTGCGCGATGTGTGGGCGTCGCTGACGGGTGGCCAGGTCGATGAGGTGGTGCGCGACATCGTGCTCAAAATCCGATTGACAAAGGCTGTGGTGGCTGTTGCGGCAGGTGCGGCATTGGCAGCGAGTGGTCTGGCGATGCAAACGATGTTCCGCAACCCGCTGGCGGGACCCTATGTTCTAGGCGTGTCGTCGGGTGCGAGTCTGGGTGTGGCGCTGTTTCTGCTGGGTGCGCCGTTGCTGGGTGTTGCGGGCGGATCGGTAATGCAAACCGTCGGATTGGCGGGTGCAGCGTGGATCGGCTCGGCAGCAATTCTGGCAATGGTACTCACGGTAAGCCGCCGCATCAAGGATATTATGGTCATTTTGATCTTGGGAATGATGTTCTCATCAGCGGTCGATTCAATCGTGCAAATACTTCAATATCTGAGCAATGAGTCCGCCCTGAAAGCATTTGTGGTGTGGACTATGGGCTCGCTAGGTGACGTCACGGGACGCGAATTGGTGCTGATGTTGCCCGTTGTGGCGGTGGGTTTGGTGCTGTCGGTAGCGGCGATCAAACCGCTCAACCTGCTGCTTTTGGGCGAGAATTATGCCCGCACGATGGGCCTCAATGTACGTCGTTCGCGCGTGCTGATACTCTCGGCAACGGTGCTTTTGGCAGGTACGGTGACAGCATTCTGCGGTCCGATCGGTTTCATCGGTCTGGCCGTTCCGCACGTTGCACGAATGGCATTCGCCTCGGCCGACCACCGCACGCTGATGCCCGCATCGATGTTGATCGGTGCAGTGGTGCTATTGCTTTGTGATTTGATTTCCAAACAGTTGGGATTCCCCGTAAATACCATTACGGCACTGCTCGGTATTCCGATCGTGGTGCTGGTTGTTGTACGCAAAAAAAGCCTTTTCTAACGATGATTCGCCTCGAAAACATATCACTCGGCTACGGCGCTCGACGCCTGCTCGAAGGGGTTACAACCCGCTTCGAGGCGGGAACGCTGACGGCACTCATTGGTCGCAATGGCGCGGGCAAGAGTACGCTGCTGCGTGCGCTGGCGGGCTTGGAGCCGTTGCAGGCGGGCACAATCACCATCGAAGGAACACCAATCGCCGAGCTCGATAGCGCGGAGGCGGCACGTCGCGTAGCTTTTGTAGCGACGGACAAGGTGCGTATTGCCAACCTGCCGTGCGAGGATCTGGTGGCGCTGGGACGTGCGCCCTACACGAATTGGATCGGTCGTTTGCAGGCTGTCGACCGCGAGATTGTGGCCGATGCACTGGAGAAGGTCGGAATGTCGGACTTCGCCCACAAGACGATGGATCGAATGTCCGATGGTGAGTGTCAGCGAGTTATGATCGCTCGCGCATTGGCACAGCAGACACCCGTAATCCTGCTGGACGAGCCGACCGCCTTTCTCGATATGCCCAACCGATATGAGCTCTGCCGACTGTTGCAGCGCCTGGCGCACGACGAGCAGAAAGCGATCATCTTCTCGACTCACGAGCTGGATATCGCCACAAAAATGTGCGACACAATTGCACTGATTGATACCCCCAAGTTACTGCACCAACCGGTCTCGGAGATGGCTACAAGTGGAGCTATCGAACGACTGTTTGGTATCTAATACAACTATTTAAACGCCCATAATATTATGAAACGTATCACAATGATTCTCTGCTCGTTGCTTGCGGCAGCTTGCGCAGGCAACCAGCCCACAACCGAACAAAATAGCGATGCGACCATTCACTGCCACATCGAGGGTAAGGTCCACGACCGCCCCCAATCGGACGAGTTGTGGTTGTTTGTCGGAATCGACGGAATGGTGGCGCAGTCGTCGCGACCTCACACCATAATCGAGATTCGCGGTGGCGAGTTCAGCTGCGACCTCTACCTCGATGAGCCGCAATATTGCGAGTTGGTCTTCGAGGACGAGTTGTCGAACGGCTCGTGGCACGCGATCGACTTTGTGGCCGACAACTGCACCGTAAAGATGGACCTCTACCCCGAGGCCGACTACGCGAAGACCAAGATCGAGGGTACAGGTGCAACAGCTGAGTATCAATCGTATAAGCTCGCAATGCGCAAATTGCAGGAGGCGACCAACAAGGTGCGTGACAAACTCAAAGCGGAGGGTCGCGACGAGTCGCCCGAAATGGAGGCCGAACGCGAGCGCTACAATGCCGAACGAAAGGATGCACTGCTCGCGATTGTCGAGGGTGAGCCGTCGGTTGCACGCCTTGCAATGTTGGCGCGCCAGATGGTCTATCGCCTTCCCGATCAGGAGTTTATCGACGCCTTTGAGGAGATCTACGCCATCGCAATGCCCGAAAATACGATGACCCATTTCTGCCGCCGCCAAATCGACGGACATAGCTTACAGGTCGGTAACCACTATGTCGATTTCGAGGCTCCCGACCTCAATGGCGAGATGCACCGATTGTCGGAGATGGTCGTGGGAGCCAAGTTGGTGCTGCTCGATCTGTGGGCGTCGTGGTGCGCACCCTGCCGCCGCGCGTCGATGGAGATGATGCCGCTATACGAGCAATATCGCAGTCGCGGTTTTATGGTTATCGGCGTAGCGCGCGAGTCGGAATCGACCGAGGCGATGGAGGCCGCGATTCGCAAAGATGGCTACACGTGGCCGCAGCTGGTCGAGCTGGACGACCGCGCAAACATCTGGTCACAATATGGTTGTGTGAATGCGGCGGGACGTCGTATTCTGTTCAATGACGAGGGCGAAATATTGGCGTTCGACCCGACGATCGAGCAACTGACCGCAGAGGTCGAGAAGCACTTGGGCGCACCCAAAACCGAATAAAACCGACGGTCGAAACAGAGCAAAAACAGCTCAAAATCCATAAAAAAGGATCAAAATCTCGCGCTTGGTGGTGCGGGATTTTGTTTTTTCGACTGAAATGTGTACTTTTATGGGTTAATTTTCAACGTTATCACAAAAATATCAAAGTGTTATGAAAGCTAAACTTATGCTTTACAACACTCTTTCGCGCAAGAAAGAGGAGTTCACACCCTACAACCCGCCATTTGTAGGGTTGTACGTCTGTGGCCCCACCGTATATGGCGATCCACATTTGGGTCACGCCCGCCCCGCAATCACATTCGACCTTCTGTTCCGCTACCTCAAGTCGGAGGGCTACAAGGTGCGCTATGTGCGTAACATCACCGACGTAGGTCACCTCGAGCACGATGCCGACGAGGGCGAAGATAAGATCTCGAAGAAGGCTCGTTTGGAGCAGCTCGAGCCGATGGAGGTTGCTCAGTTCTACACCGATCGCTACCACGACGCAATGCGCGAGCTGGGCGTACTGCCTCCCTCGATCGAACCCAAAGCGTCGGGTCACATCATCGAGCAGATCGAGTACGTGAAGAAGATTTTGGACGAGGGTCTGGCTTACATCAGCAATGGCTCGGTCTATTTCGACGTTGAGGCCTACAACGCCAAGTACAACTACGGCAAGCTGTCGGGTCGCAACCTCGACGATATCAAGGCCAACACCCGCGAGCTCGACGGTCAGAGCGACAAACACAATTCGTTCGACTTCGCGCTGTGGAAGAAGGCTTCGCCCGAGCATATTATGCGCTGGCCCTCGCCGTGGAGTGACGGTTTCCCCGGCTGGCATATGGAGTGCTCGGCAATGAGTGCCAAGTACTTGGGTGAGCAGTTCGATATTCACGGCGGTGGTATGGACCTGATGTTCCCCCACCACGAGTGCGAGATCGCGCAGTCGACCGCAGCGTGCGGTCACGACTCGGCTCGCTACTGGGTACACAACAATATGATCACGATCAACGGCCAGAAGATGGGTAAGTCGCTGGGCAACTTCATCACCCTGGAGGAGCTCTTCACGGGCAACCACAAGCTGCTCGAACAGGCCTACTCGCCGATGACGATCCGTTTCTTCATCTTGCAGGCGCAGTATCGCTCGACGCTCGACTTCTCGAACGAGGCA